>NZ_JBHVER010000198.1:0-14816 GCF_042802195.1 Kitasatospora sp. NPDC057500
GCCTCGACACCCGAGGCGGCGAACTCCGCCAACCGCCCGGCCTGCGCCCGCAGACCACCCGCACTGCCACCCGACACCAACCACGCCGTCACCCCGGCGTCCGGCTCATCAGCCGACACCTCGACAGGAGACTCGAACTCCGGAGCCTCCTCCACGATCACGTGCGCATTGGTGCCACTCGCCCCGAAGGACGACACACCGGCCCGCCGCGTGCGCTCACCGCGCGGCCACGCGACCGGCTCGGTCAGCAGCGACACCGACCCCGCAGACCAGTCCACGAACGGGGTCGGCTCGTCCACGTTCAGGGTGCGCGGCAGCTCCTCCTGCTGCAACGCCATCACCATCTTGATGACGCCGCCGACACCGGCCGCCGCGACCGAGTGGCCGATGTTGGACTTCATGGACCCCAGCCAGAGCGGGCGCTCCTGCTCCCGCTCCTGCCCGTAGGTCGCGATCAGCGCCTGCGCCTCGATCGGGTCGCCCAGCTTGGTGCCGGTGCCGTGCGCCTCGACGGCGTCGACGTCCCGGGCCGAGAGGCCCGCGTCCGCCAGCGCCGCCCGGATCACCCGCTGCTGCGAGGGACCGTTCGGCGCGGTGAGGCCGCTGCTGGCGCCGTCCTGGTTGATCGCGCTTCCCCGCACCACGCCCAGCACCCGGTGGCCCAACCGCCGCGCGTCCGAGAGCCGTTCGAGGGCGATCAGGCCCACGCCCTCGGCCCAGGTCGTGCCGTCCGCGCCCGCGGCGAACGACTTGCAGCGGCCGTCCGCCGCCAGCGCGCGCTGCCGGGAGAACTCGGTGAACGCGCCCGGCCGGGACAGCACCGTGACGCCGCCGGCGAGCGCGAGTTCGCACTCGCCCTGGCGCAGGGACTGGACGGCCAGGTGCAGCGCGACCAGCGAGGAGGAGCACGCCGTGTCGACCGTCACCGCCGGGCCCTCGAACCCGAAGGAGTACGACACCCGGCCGGACAGCACGGCGGCGCTGTTGCCGGTGAAGGCGTAGCCCTCCAGGTGGTCCGGCACATCGGGCATGTCGCAGACGTAGGAGGACGGCCCGGCGCCCATGAAGACGCCGGTGCGGTGCCCCTTCATCCCGAGGGGGTCGAGCCCGGCGCGCTCCAGCGCCTCCCAGGACGCCTCCAGCACCAGGCGCTGCTGCGGGTCCATCGCCAGCGCCTCGCGCGGCGAGATCCCGAAGAACTCCGCGTCGAAGCCCGCCACGTCCTCCAGGAACCCGCCCCGGCGCGTGTACGACTTCCACGACTTCTCCGGGTCCGGGTCGTACAGGTCCTCCGGCCAGCCCCGGTCCACCGGGAACTCCGAGGTCGCGTCGACGCCCTCGGCGACCATCCGCCACAGCTCCTCGGGCGAGCCCACCCCGCCGGGGTAGCGGCAGGCCATCCCGACCACCGCGATCGGGTCGTTGGCCAGGACCGTGCTGGACGGCGTCTGCGGCGCCGGATCCCGGTCGGAGCCCAGCACCTGCTCCTCGACGAAGCGGGCGAGGTCGGCCGGGGTCGGGTAGTCGAAGATCAGGGTGGTGGGCAGCTGGAGGCCGGTGGCGGCGGAGAGCCGGTTGCGCAGCTCCACGGCGCTCAGCGAGTCGACGCCGGCCTCCATGAAGCGCAGCGACTCGTCGACGCGCGCGGCCGAGTCGTGGCCGAGCACCGTGGCGGCGTGACCGCGCACCAGGTCCAGGACGAACCGGGTCCGGTCGGCCTTGGGCAGGGCGACCAGCCGGCGCGCCAGCGAGCGGCCGGCTCCGTCGCCGGCCGCCGCGACCCGCTTGGCGGAGCCGCGGACCAGCGCCCGCCACATCGGGGAGAGCACGCCGGCCATGGCGCGCTCGCGCAGCACGGAGGTGTCGACCCGGGTGCCGACGACGGTCGCCGCGTCCAGGGTCAGCGCGGCGTCGAGGACGGCGAGGCCCTCCTCGGCGGTGAGCGGGACGGCGCCGTCGCGGGTCGCCCTGGCCGGCTCGGCCTCGGCGGGCCGCGCGTCCTCGGCGGTGGTCCAGGCGCCCCAGGCGACGCAGAGCGCGTGCTGTCCCCGGCCGCGGCGGCGGTGGGCGAGGCCGTCCAGGAAGGCGCTCGCCGCGGCGAGTCCGGCGTAGCCCGCGCCGCCGAAGACACCGGCGGCCGAGGCGGACAGGACGAACGCGGAGAGCGGGAGGTCGCGGGTCAGCGCGTCCAGGTGGACGGCGCCGGTGAGCCAGCCGTCGAGCGCCGCGTCGAGCTGCGGCCCGGTGAGCGTCTCCAGCATCGCGCTGTCCGGAACGCCGGCGGCGTGCACCACCGTGGTGAGCGGGTGCGCCTCGGGGACGCCGGCCAGTACCTCGGCGAGCGCGGCCCGGTCGGTCAGGTCGCAGGCGGCGACGGTGACCTCCGCGCCCAGCCCGGCCAGTTCGTCGCGCAGCCCGTCCATGGCGGGGTCGGCGCCGGGGCCGGTGGTGAGCACCAGGTGGCGCAGCTGGTGCCGCTCCACCAGGTGGCGGGTCAGCAGCCGGCCCTGGCGGGAGGTCGCCCCGGTGATCAGGGCCGTGCCGTCGGTGTCGAGGCCGTCGGTGCCGGGGGCGGCGGACCGGGTCCGCGCCGCCCGGGGGATCAGCAGCGCGCCGTCGCGCTGGGCGAGTTGGGGCTCGTCGGTGGCGGCCACCCGGGCCAGCAGGTCCGGCCAGTCGGGAGTGCCGGACGCCGGGTCGGTGTCCAGCAGGACGAAGCGGTCGGGGTACTCGCTCTGCGCGCCCCGGACCAGGCCCCAGGCCGTGGCGGCGGCGAGGTCCTCGACGGACGCCGGGCCGTCCGCGGCTGCGGGGTCGGCGGGAACGGCGCCACGGGTGGCGACGATCAGCGGGACGTGCTCCAGCCGGGGCTCGGCCAGCCAGTCCTGGACGGTGCCCAGCAGCGCAACGGCCAGCCGGCGGGCGGCCCCGGCGGGGTCGGCCTCGTCGGCGGCGGTGCCGCAGGTCAGCAAGCCGTAGGCGGGCACCTCGGCGCCGGCGTCGAGGGTGGCCGCCAGGGCTGCGACGTCCGGGTGGCGGCGGGCGCCGGGCAGCTCGCCGTGGCCGGACGGCGGGACCGGGCCGAGCACCGCGACCGACGGCGGCTCGGCGGCGGGCTCGACGTCGGCCGGGATCCACTCCACCGTGAACAGGGTGTCCGGCGCCGCGCCGTCGGCGGCGAGGCGGCCGAGGTCCAGCGGGCGCAGCCGCACCTCCTCGGCCAGCAGCACCGGCTCGCCGGCCGCGTCGGCCGCGCTGAGCCGCAGGGTGTCCTCGCCGGTGGCGCGCAGCCGCACCCGCAGGGCGCCGGCGCCGGTGGCGAACAGCGAGACGCCCTGCCAGGAGTAGGGCAGGCCCTCGGCGAAGGCGTCGTCGAGCCGCTGGGCGTGCAGGGCGGCGTCCAGCAGGGCGGGGTGCAGGACGAACCGGTCGGCGTCGCCGGTCACCGGCTCCGGCAGCGCGACCTCGGCGTACAGCTCGCCGTCGGCGCCGCGCCAGAGGGCGGTCAGCCCCTGGAAGGCGGGGCCGTGGCCGTGGCCGGCGGCGGCGAAGGTCTCGTAGGCGTCGGTCACCGCGACCGGTGCGGCGTCCGTGGGCGGCCAGTCCCGCAGCGGGGCGAAGTCCGCGTCCTCGGCGCGCGGGCGCGCCTGCTCGGGTTCGACGGTGGCCTGCGCGTGGCGGGTCCAGATGCCGCCGGGCCCGTCCTCGCCCTGCGGGCGGGAGTACACCCCGGCCTGGCGGCGGCCGTCGGCGTCGGGGGCCCCGACCACGACCTGGAGGTCGACGCCGCCGGTGGCGGGGATCAGCAGCGGTGCCTGGACGGCGAGTTCCGTGATCCGGCCGCAGCCGGTCCGCTCGCCCGCCTGGAGCACCAGGTCCACGAAGGCGGTGTCCGGGAGCAGCGCCCGGCCGGCCGCGGTGTGGTCGGCGAGCCAGGGCTGGGCCGTCCGGGACAGCCGGCCGGACAGCATCAGCGAACCGGAGGAGGCCAGTTCGGCCGCGACCGCGACCAGGCCGTGCTCGACGCCGGCCAGGCCCACCCCGGCGAGGTCGCCGCCACGGTGGGTGGTGCGGTCGAGCCAGTAGCGGGTGTGGTCGAATGCGTAGGTCGGCAGCTCGGGCAGCGGGCCACCCGTGCCCAGCACCCGCGTCCAGTCCACGTCCAGGCCGTTGACCCAGGCCTGGGCCAGCCCCGTCAGCAGCGACCGCGCCTCCGGACGGTCCGTGCGGGTCAGCGGCACCAGGGCCACGCCCTCACCCGACAGGCTCTGCGCCGCCATCGCCGTCAGCACACCACGCGGACCGACCTCGACGAACGCTCCGACCCCGACCTGCTCGCGCGCGAACCGCACCGCATCGGCAAAACGCACCGGACGGCGCACCTGCTCCACCCAGTACTCCGCCGAGCACCACCGCTCCGCACCGACACTGCGGCCCTCGACCGTCGACACCAACGCCAGAGCGGGCTGCTTGAACGTCAGGCCGGAGGCGACGGCGCGGAACTCCTCCAGCATCGGCTCCATCCGGAAGGAGTGGAACGCGTGCGAAACCCGCAACTCCTTCGTCCGCACCCCCTCACTCCCCCACGACGCCGCCAGCTCCGCCAACGCGCCCAGGTCACCGGACACCACCGTCGCGGTCGGGCCGTTGACCGCCGCGACCTCGGCGCGGCCCCCGAAGGCCGCGAGGCGCGCCACGACCTCCGCCTCCGGGGCCTCCACGGACAGCATGCCGCCGCCCTCCGGCAGCGCCTCCATCAGCCGGCCACGCGCAGCGACCAGCGCGCACGCGTCCCCCAGATCCAGCACACCCGCCACATGCGCCGCCGCCAGCTCACCGATCGAGTGCCCCACCAGCACGTCCGGCCGCAACCCGCAGGACTCCACCAGCCGGAACAGCGCCACCTCGAACGCGAACAACGCCGCCTGCGTGAACACCGTCCGGTCCAGCAGCGCCGCCTCCGCCGACCCCTCCCCGGCGAACATCACCTCACGCAGCGAACGCCCCAGCAACCCGTCCAGATGCGCGCACGCCTCGTCCAGCGCCGCCGCGAACACCGGCGCCGCCGCATACAACTCCCGGCCCATGCCCGGACGCTGAGCACCCTGACCCGAGAACAGGAACGCCGTCCCCGCCTCCGCGCCCACCTGGCCGGCCACCACACCACCGGCCAGGTCACCCGTCTCGGCGAAGCCCGACAGGCCGGCCAGCACCTCCGACCGGTCGCCACCGATCACGGCGAGCCGGTGGCGCAGCCCGTCACGTCCGGCCAACGCCCGCGCGAGCGGCGCGAGTTCGCCTTCGGAGTGGTCGTCGGCGAACTCCAGCAGCCGAGCTGCCTGGCTCCGCAGACCGCCCGCGCTGCCGCCGGAGAGCAGCAGCGGCAGCGCTCCGGCCACGGCCGGGGCGACGGCGTCCGCGGGCCCGGCCGGGGGCTCCTCGGCGGGGGCCTCCTCGACGATCACGTGCGCGTTGGTGCCGCTCACCCCGAAGGAGGAGATCCCGGCCCGCCGGGCCCGCTCGCCGCGCGGCCAGGCGACCGGCTCGGTCAGCAGTGACACCGCGCCCGCCGACCAGTCCACATACGGGGTCGGCTCGTCCACGTTCAGGGTGCGCGGCAGCTCCTCCTGCTGGAGGGCCATCACCATCTTGATCACACCGCCGACGCCGGAGGCGGACTGGGTGTGCCCGATGTTCGACTTCAGCGAGCCGGTGAGCAGCGGCCGCTCGCGGTCCTGGCCGTAGGCGGCGATCAGCGCCTGGGCCTCGATCGGGTCACCGAGCCTGGTGCCCGTGCCGTGCGCCTCCACCGCGTCGACCTCGGCCGCCGACAGGCCCGCGTTGGCCAGCGCAGCCCGGATCACCCGCTGCTGCGAGGGGCCGTTGGGCGCGGCCAGGCCGCTGCTCGCACCGTCCTGGTTCACCGCCGAGCCGCGCACCACGGCGAGCACCCGGTGGCCCAGCCGCTTGGCGTCCGACAGCCGTTCGAGGGCCAGCAGGCCCACGCCCTCGCCCCAGCCGGTGCCGTCCGCGCCGGCCGCGAACGGCTTGCAGCGGCCGTCGGGGGCGAGACCGCGCTGCCGGGAGAACTCGACGAAGGGGGCGGGGCTGGCGAGCAGGGTGACGCCGCCGGCGAGCGCGAGTTCGCACTCGCCCTGGCGCAGCGCCTGGACGGCGAGGTGCAGGGCGACCAGCGAGGAGGAGCACGCGGTGTCGACCGTCACCGCCGGTCCCTCGAACCCGAAGGAGTACGACACCCGGCCGGACAGCACACTGGCGAGGTTGCCGGTGAGGGTGTAGCCCTCCACCGCCTCCGGCACCCGCTCCAGGTCGGGGACGTAGGTCGAGGTCGCGGCCCCGACGAAGACGCCCGTCCGGCTGCCGCGCAGCGCGGAGGCCTTCAGCCCGGCGCGCTCCATCAGCTCCCAGGAGACCTCCAGCAGCAGCCGCTGCTGGGGGTCCATGGCCAGCGCCTCGCGCGGCGAGATCCCGAAGAACTCGGCGTCGAAGCCGGCCGCGCCCTCCAGGAAGCCGCCGCGGCGGGCGTAGGACTTGCCGGACCGCTCCGGGTCCGGGTCGTAGAGGTCCTCCGGCCACCCGCGGTCGGCCGGGAACTCCGAGGTGGCGTCCACGCCCTCGGCGACCAGGTCCCACAGCTCCTCCGGCGACCCCACCCCGCCCGGGTAGCGGCAGGCCATGCCCACCACCGCGACCGGCTCCAGCAGACCGGCCTCGACCTCGTTCAGGCGACGGCGGGTCTTCTGCAGCTCCGCGGTCACGCGCCGAAGGTACTCAACGGTCTTCTGCTCGTCCGCCTTCGAGACGTCCGCCATCGGGATCAGTCCAGCCTTTCGTGGGTGGTGCGCGGTGGTGAGGGGTGGAGGGCGAGGGCCCCGCTAGATCAGGAGCAGTTCCCTGACCGCGTTGCCGAGGATCCGGACGCCTCCGGGGGACAGCACGGACTCGGCGTGGAACTGCAGGGAGGCGAAGTGCGGCCCGCGCAGGGCGTACACCTCGCCGGTCGCGGCGTCACGGCTGACCTCGATCGTCCCGACGCCCGGGCAGTCGACCTTGTCGCTGTCGCTGACGGCGGCGAAGGTGTTGTAGAAGCCGACCCGCTCGCGGTCCCCGAAGAGGTCGATCTCGCGCTGGAGCCCCTGGTTGACCACGGCGCAGCGGGCCACCTCCAGGCCCAGTTCGCGGCTGAGCGTCTGGTGGCTGAGGCAGACGGCGAGGAAGGGCCGCCGCTCCTCCAGCAGGTCCCGGACGGTGCGGCGCAGGTGGGCGATCTTGGCGCTGCGGTCGTCGTTGGGGTCGCCGGGGCCGGGGCCCATCACCACCAGGTCGTGGCCCTCGAAGCTGTAGGGCTCGTCGAACCGGCGGACCGTCACGGCCAGTCCGAGCGAGGCCAGCTGGTGGTGCAGCATCGCGGTGAAGGTGTCCTCGGCGTCGATCACCAGCGCGGTCCGGCCGGCCAGTTCGTGCTCGGCGCCGTCCCGTTCGTCGCCGGGGGTGAGCCAGAACGGCGCGATGCCGGTGTTGCGGGCGGCCAGGGCGGCGCGGATCTCCGGGTCGTCGGCGAGGCTGGTGCCCGCGCCGAGGACGGCGAGCAGCCCGGCGGCCTTGGCCCGGGTCTCGGCGACCTCGCCGTAGGGGTCGGAGTGGCGCACCAGGGTGGCGCCGGTGCCGATCCTGGCCCGGCCGGTGCGGTCGATGTCGGCGGTGCGGATCAGGATCGCGGAGTCGAGCGCGGTGCGGCCGAGTTCGTCGTGGCCGATGAGCGCGATCGCCCCGCTGTAGTAACCGCGGCCCTCGGGCTCGTGGCGGCGGATGACCCGGCAGGCGCTCTCCACCGGGCTGCCGGTGACGGTGGGGGCGAACATGGTCTCGCGCAGGATGTCCCTGGCGTCCCGGTCGGTGCGGCCGGTGATGAAGTACTCGGTGTGCGCGAGGCGGGCCATCTCCCGCAGGTGGGGGCCCGTGACGTGGCCGCCGCGGTCGCAGATCCGGGCCATCATCTTGAGCTCCTCGTCCAGCACCATGTAGAGCTCCTCGGTCTCCTTGCGGTCGGCGATGAACTCCTTCACGCCGTCCGCGGTGGGCCCTGAGGGCGGGTACCGGTAGGTGCCGCTGATGGGGTTCATCACGGCGACGCCCCCGTGCACGCTGATCTGCCGTTCGGGCGTGGCGCCGACCAGGGTGCGCTCGCCGGTGTGCACGACGAAGGTCCAGTAGGCGCCGGACTCGCGTGCCATCAGGCGGCGGAAGACGACCAGCGCGGCGGCCGGGGTGTAGTCGGTGATGTCGACCACGAAGGACCGCCGGATCACGAAGTTGGCACCGGCGCCGGTGCCGATCTCGGTGTCGATGACGGTCCGCACGATCCGCGCGTACTCGTCGTCGCCGACGTCGAAGTGCCCGCCGTCGAGCCGCAGCGGGACGTCGGGGATGTGCGGGAGGACCTCGGCGACCGGCAGCACGGCGTGCTCGCGCACCGTCATGGCGAGCAGCGGGGTGTCGTCGTCGGTGCACTCGTAGCCGCGTTCGGCGACCTGGCGGTAGGGGATCAGCGCGAGCACCTGGTGGGCCGCCCGGCCGGGTTCCGGCGGTCCGTCCGGGACGGGCAGCCCGGCCAGGGTGTCGCAGCGGGTGACCGGGCCGGTGAACAGGTCGAGCCGGTCGGGGCCGGTCGCCTCGGGCCGGTGGACCAGGGCGAAGGGCGGCGGCTGGTCGGCGAGCAGCCGCCCGATCAGTTCTCTGGCGGGGAGGGTGGTCACGCCCGGCCTCCCGTCGCCACGGCCGGCTCCCGCCCGGCGCCGTCGAGGGCGCCCAGGACCTCCGCCGCGGTGACCACCATGGCGCAGCGCCCGGCCGCGTACTCCAGGGCCATCCGGTGGTGGGACTCGGAGAAGTCGGCGACCGCGTCGGCGACCAGGAAGGTCCGGATGTCGTGGGAGTAGGCCTCGATGGCGGTGGTCAGGACGCCGACGTGGGCGTACACCCCGCACAGGACCAGCTGGTCGCGGCCCTCGGCGCGCATGCGCTCCAGCAGGTCGGTGCGGAAGAACGCGCTGTAGCGCCACTTGGTGAGGTGCCAGTCGCCGGCCGCCGGCGCCACCCGGGGGTGCACCTCGCGGTCGGCCGCCTCCCGGGTCATGCCCGGGCCCCAGAAGTCGTTCAGCAGCCCGCGCTCCTGCTCGGTCATCGAGCCCGGCTGCGCGGTGTAGGCGACCGGCATCCCCTGCCCGGCGCACCGCTCGCGCAGCAGCGCGGTGTTGGCCACCAGTTCGGTGCGGGGGCTGCCGGCCGGGAACGCCGCCAGGAAGAACCGCTGCATGTCGTGGATGAGCAGTACGGCCCGGTCCGGGTCGACGGACCATCCGACGGTGTTCCCGGGCAGGTCGTCCCGCGTCGGCATGGGGTACGGCGTGATGGGAGGTATCCCTGGCATGGTCCTGCTTCCTCTTCTGGGTCTGCGTGGGCCTCTTCCGGGTCTCCGGGAACGGCCGGCGGCTCTCGGCTAGGAGCGCCAGGCCGCGACCACGGCGGCGGACTGGGCGGGGTTCAGTCGGGGGTCGCACAGGCTGGTGTACTTCTCGCCGACCTGGTCGGCGTGCGAGTCGTCGGCCACGCACTCGGTGACCGCGTCCGCGGTGACCTCCAGGTGCAGGCCGCCCGCCACGCCGTTGGCCGCCGTCACCGCGCTCTGGAACTGCTCGACCTCCCAGAGCACCGATTCCACGTAGCGGGTCTTGAGCCCCTCGGGGGTGCGGACGGTGTTGCCGTGCATCGGGTCGCACAGCCAGATGACGGGGTGCCCGGCGGCGCGCACCGCGTCCACCAGCCCGGGCAGCCGCTCGGCCACGGCCCGGGCGCCCATCCGGGAGATCAGGGTGAGCCGGCCGGGCTCGCGGTGGGGGTCGAGCGCCGCGCAGAGCGCGACCAGCTCCTGCGCCGTCATCTCCGGGCCCACCTTGCAGGCCACCGGGTTGGTCACGGCGGCCAGCAGCGCGACATGGGCGCCGTCGAGCCGGTTGGTGCGGTTGCCGATCCACGGCCAGTGCGTGGAGGAGAGGTGGAGCCGCCCCTCGTCGTCGCGGCGCAGCAGCGGCACCTCCCAGTCCAGCAGCAGGGCCTCGTGGCTGGTCCACACGTACGGCGCCCGCCGCCAGTCGCGCTCCGGGCCCAGCCAGCCCAGGTGGCCGAGGACCCGGGTCGCGGCCCGGTGGCAGTCGAGCATCCGCCCCGGGTCGGCCCGGCGCAGCACCGGGTCGGGTTCCGGGCCGTTGACCATGTGGCCGCGGTAGACGGGCAGTTCCGCGCCCGCGACGGTCTCGGTCGGCTGCGAGCGCGGCTTGGTGTACTGCCCGGCGATCCGGCCCACCCGCACCACGGGCTTGTCGGTGCGCATCCGCATGGTGCCGGCCAGCACGTCGAGCAGGCCCGTCTTGCGGGCCACGTAGTCCGCGGTGGACTCCGCCGGGTCCTCGGCGCAGTCACCGGCCTGGACGACGTGGGCCCGCCCGGCCGCCACCTCGGCGAGCAGCTCGCGGAGCCCGGCGGTGTCGGCGGGCGACACCAGCCCCGGGGACGTCGCGAGCTCCTCGCGCACCAGCCGCAGTCGCTCGCGGTCGTCCCAGTCGGGCTGTTGTCCCGCCGGTCTCCCTTCGAGGAAAGCGTGTGTGTCGATGCCCAGTTGCATGCCGGCCACTCCTCAGCACTTGACGGCGGTTCTGGGTCGAGTCGGTTCCCGATGACGCCGGGGGAAGGCGAGGCGAACCGCCGTGCGGTCCGCCGGCTCCCGGTGCACCGGGTCGCCCGGCCGCGCCCGGGGCGCGGGGCCGCGCTCGCTGCCGGGCCGTCCGCCGGTACGGGCTCCACCACGCGTCGTCGCACCATCCTGGGCCGAAGGTCCCGCCCCCCGGAACCCCTAGAACCGCGAGGTCAAGGGGGCGGGCGGCGCTAAGGGGAGACCCTTAGCGGGGCAGGTCCGGGGCGCCGCCGGCGTCCGAGTCAGGGTCGGTTTCTAGGGGGTGACACCCCTCCGGGCCCTGATTAGCGTGGTCCCGGCCAGGGCGGCGGGCAGCGCGAACGCGGCGGTGCGCGGGCTGCCCACCTGTGCTCTCCGACCGGCCTCCCGCGGACTCGCCGCGGGGACCCCGCCGGTCGCCTCCGACCGGTTCCCGATCCGGGGGCAACGGACCAACTCCTGACGACAGGGCACGAAATCGCTATGGACTTTGGACTCTCCACGGCGCAGCGCGAGCGCTGCGACCGCATCCTCCAGGAAGTGGGCGCCCACTGGGCCGGGCGGCGGCCGGCCGGCGACCCGGAGCTGACCCGGGCGGACTTCAGGACCGCGGGGAAGCTCGGGCTGACCGGTCTGTGCCTGCCCGCCGAGGCGGGCGGCGGCGAGCTCGGCGCGCTCGACACCGCGCTGGCCCTGGAGGCCTTCGGCCGGGCCTGCCCGGACACCGGCCTGGCCTTCGCGGTCGCCGCGCACCTGCTGGCCTGCGCCGTCCCGGTCCGGGACTTCGCCTCCGAGGAGGTCCGGGACGAGCTGCTCAGGGGGCTGGCGAGCGGCGAGCTGGTCGCCTCCAACGCGATGACCGAGGACGGGGCCGGCTCCGACATCGGCGGCATCGCGGTGACGGCGGAGCCCACCGGCGACGGCTACCTGCTGAACGGCGAGAAGTCCTGGGCCAGCAACGCCCCGATCGCGGACCTGGTCGTCACCTACGCCGTCACCGACCCCAGGGCCGGGTTCCTCGGCCAGTCGGCCTTCGCGGTGCCGGCCGACCTGCCCGGGATCACCCTGGGCGAGCCGCTGCCCAAGATGGGCCTGGCCGGCTGCCCGGCCGGGCGGATCCGGTTCGAGAACTGCCATGTGCCGGCCCGCTACCTGCTGGGCGAGGAGGGGCAGGGCGCGGCGATCTTCCAGCACTCGATGGCCTGGGAGCGGGCCTGCCTGTTCGGCATCTACCTCGGACTGATGGACCGTCAGCTCGCCGACTGCGTGCGGTGGGCGGGCGAGCGCAAGCAGTTCGGCCAGCCGATCGGCCGGTTCCAGGCGGTCTCCCACCGGATCGCCGCGATGGACCAGCGGCTGGAGGCGGCCAGGCTGCTGCTGTACCGGGCCTGCTGGCTGCTCGACCAGGACGAGGACGACGTCAGCGCCGTCGCCCGGTCGAAGGTCGCGGTCTCCGAGGCCGCGGTGGCCAACTCCCTGGACGCGCTCCAGCTCCACGGCGGCCTCGGCTACCTCGCCGGCGGCGCCGAGGAGCAGCTGCGCGACACCGTCCCCAGCACCCTGTTCTCGGGCACCACCGAGATCCAGCGGGAGCTCATCGCGAAGCAGTTGGGACTATGACACTCCATCAGCTGGTGATCGACTCCGCGGTCAAGCACCCCGAGCGCCCCGCGGTGGTGACCGCGGACACCACCCTCGGCTACCGGGAGCTGGACCGCGCCGCCGACGCGCTCGCCCACCGGCTGCGCGCCCGCGGGGTGGGGCGCGGCGACCGGGTGGTGCTCTGGGCCGACAAGTCGGCGCAGGTGGTGGTGGCGATGCAGGCGGTGCTGCGCCTGGGCGCCGCCTACGTCCCGGCCGACGGCTCGGCCCCGCTGGAGCGGGTCGCCGCGCTGGCCGAGGACTGCGCCGCGGCCGCCGTGCTGACCACCGCCGAGCGGCTCGACGAGCTGGCCGGGCGGCTGCCCGCCGCCATCGCCTGCCAGGACCTGGCGGCGGCGGAGCCGGCCGGGCAGGACGCCGTGGAGCCGGTCAACACGCCGACGGGCCCGGACGACCTCGCCTACATCCTCTACACCTCCGGTTCGACCGGCGCGCCGAAGGGCGTGTGCATCAGCCACCGCAACGCGCTCGCCTTCGTGGAATGGGCGGTCGACACGCTCGGCGCCGGCCCCGAGGACCGCTTCTCCAACCACGCGCCGTTCAACTTCGACCTGTCGGTGCTCGACCTGTACGCGGCCTTCGCGGCGGGCGCGGCCGTCCATCTGGTGCCCAGCGAACTCGCCTACGCCCCTGAGCAGTTGGTGGAGTTCCTGCACCGGTACGCGATCACCGTGTGGTACTCGGTGCCGTCCGCGCTGATCCTCATGATGCGCGAGGGCGGACTGCTCGACGCGCCCGCCCCGGCGGCGCTGCGCGCGGTGCTGTTCGCCGGCGAGCCCTTCCCGATCCCGCACGTCCAGGCGCTGGCCGGCTGGACCCCCGCCCGGCTGCTCAACCTGTACGGGCCCACCGAGACCAATGTGTGCACCTACCGCGAGGTCGGGCCCGAGGACCTGCGGCGCGACCGCCCGGCCCCGATCGGCGCCGCCTGCTCCGGCGACCGGGCCTGGGCCCGGCGGGACGACGGCGGGACGGCCGGCCCGGGCGAGCAGGGCGAACTGTACGTCGAGGGCCCGACCGTGATGCTCGGCTACTGGGGCCGCCCCGCCCACCAGGGGCCCTACCCCACCGGCGACCTGGTCACCGTGCTGCCGGACGGCTCCTTCGACTACGTGGGCCGGCGCGACCACATGGTGAAGGTGCGCGGGCACCGGATCGAGCTGGGCGAGGTCGAGGCCGCGCTCACCGCGCACCCCGACGTCGTGGAGGCCGCCGCGCTGGTCGTCGGCAGCGGCATGGAGGCCCGGCTGGCCGCCTTCGTCGTCCCGGGGCCCGAGCGCCGGCCCGGCCTCCTGGAACTGCGCCGGCACTGCGCCCAGCGCCTGCCGCGCTACATGCTCGCCGACGAGCTGCGCCTGACCGCGGAGCTGCCGCGCACCCGCAACGGAAAGATCGACCGCGGCGCGCTCGCCAGCGGGCTCCAGCCGCCCGACCGGAAGGACTGACCCATGACCGCTAGCGAGAGCCTCGACGAGCGCGCGGACGCCGCCGCCACCGGGACCGCGGAGAAGATCACCGCCTTCCTGCGCGAGCGCTTCCTCGACGGCGACCCCCACGGGGAGCTGGACGAGAACACCCCGCTGCTGGAGCTGGGGGTGCTCAACTCCCTGCACACGGCGGTCCTGCTCACCCACGTCCGGACCGAACTGGGCGTGAAGGTGCCGTCCCGGGAGATCAACGCCAGGAACCTCAAGAACGTCCGCAGCATCGCCGCGATGATCGACAGGCTCGCCGCCGCGGCCGCCGCCTGACCGGACCGACCACCACCACCGACCGATTGGGAGCCCCCATGACCGAGACCACCACCGACGCCGCGCCGGCGCCGGTCACCGAGGTCGACGAGAAGCTCAACGACTACCTCGACAACCACCGGCCCACGGCCCGGCCGGTCAAGGAGAACAACGACCCGCCGGAGCAGCTCCACCAGCTCGACTTCCTGCTCGGCACGATGGTCACGCACTTCGACACCGGCGTGCGCATGGAGGCGGTGACCCGGCCGATCATGGGCGGTCACTACTACCAGATGGACCTCAAGGCGAGCTACCCCGACGGCTCGCCCAAGCTCGAAGGCAAGTGGATCATCGGCTGGAGCGCGCCGAACGCGCAGTTCGAGTCGTACTACGTCGACTCGATGGGCACCATGGGCGTCTCCTACTCCGAGGGCTGGCAGGACGGCCACCTGGAGTTCGTCGGCGACCACGTGATCGGCGAGGTCGGCGTGCGCACCCGCTCCAAGGACGCGTACACCGTCATCGACGCCACCCACTTCCGCCTGGACGCCTTCGTCGAGGTCGAGGGCGAGTGGAAGCTCTACGACATCCAGGACTGCCACGTCACGCCGCCCGCCGAGTAGTCGACCGGGTCACCGAGAGAACGAACGACCGGCCGGGCCGCCGGCCGTGCC
>NZ_JBHVER010000199.1:0-14715 GCF_042802195.1 Kitasatospora sp. NPDC057500
CCCCCGCCGTCGCCCGGCGCACCGCCACCGTCCGGCCGGCGTCCCCCACCGCGCGCCGCCGCCCCGCCCCGCCGCCGGCGCAGCCCGCCGGGCTCGGCCGTCGGCTCGCCGCCCGGATGGTCGACACCGCCGTACTGGCCGTGGTCGCCGTTGCCGCGGGCGTCCCCCTCGGCCGCTCGGTCGAGGCCCACCTCCAGCGCAAGCTCGACCAGGCCCGGATGGCCAGCCGGCTCACCCGCCGCCAGATCGACGTCTGGCTGGTCGACGGCACGGTGCTCGGCAAGGCCGCCGTGCTGCTCGGCATCCTGCTGTTCGTGGGCCTGCTCTACGAGGTCCTGCCGACCGCCCGCACCGGCCAGACCTTCGGCAAGCGGCTCGCCCGGATCCGGGTGGTCGCGGTGGCCCGGACGGCGGCGGCCGGCGCCCCGGTCCGTCCGGGGATCGGCCGCTCCCTGGTCCGCTGGCTGGTCCGGCAGGCCTCGACGCTGCTGGTGGTCGGCCTGCTCTGGCCGCTGTTCGACCGGTCGGCCCGGCGCGGCTGGCACGACCGGGCGGCCCGCACCCGGGTCGTCCGGCACTGAGGCTCCACCGCTCTCCCGTCCGTGGCCCTGTCGGACAAAACGGAGTCAATATCCCAAGTTCGTACAATGTGTGATGTTCTACTCGGGGAATGAGCACCTACGACCCCTCAGGCCCTGAGCCGGAGGGGGGCGGCAAGCCCTCCTTCGGCAAGCAGCCCCCGCAGTCGGGCGGCGGCACGCCGGAAGGTACGCCGTCGGACCCGTACGGCACCCCGTCCTCCGCCAACCCGCCGCCCGACGGCGGCCCCGGCGCGTACGGCGGCACCTACGGCGGCTCTCCCGCGGGCCCGCCCCACGGCCAGAACCCCTACGGCGGATCGCCGTACGACCAGCCCCCGCCTGGCTACGGCCCCGCCGGCCACGGCACGCCCGGCGCCGGCCCCGTCCCCGGCATGCCCCCGCTCGGCAGCTGGCCCAACCGGATCCTCGCCCGGCTGATCGACTACCTGCTGGTGCAGATCGTCGCCCTGCTCGTGGTCCTGCCGTTCGCCAGCCTCTCCGACCGCTCCGGCTCGGCCACCGCCTTCTGGCTCGCCTGCCTGCTCTACCTCGTCTACGAGGGCGTGATGCTCGGCCGGGACGGACAGACCCTCGGCAAGAAGGCCATGAAGATCCGGGTCGCCATGCTGGTCGACGGCAACTCCCCGACCCAGTCGGCCGCCTGGACCAGGGCGGCGGTCTTCGTCCTGCCCGCCCTGATCTGCTGCGCCGCGCTCTGGTGGCTCATCGACGGCCTGTTCGGCGTCTTCGACCGGCCCTACCGCCAGTGCATCCACGACAAGGCCGCGAAGACGGTGGTGGTCTCCACCGCCTGAACCGGTTCCGGGCCGGGCCCTGCCCGTGTTCACCGACCGGCGCGCGGGACGCCCCGCGCGCCGGTCGGCCGCGCCCGGGGCGCGGAGGGCGGACGCCGCACCCGGGGCCGTCGGTCCCGCTCGGTACCGTGGGCGCGACCGCACCACCGCCGCGCCCACCCAGGGGGAACCGCCGTGCCCATCCCCGCCGACTGGCCCACCACCGAGGCCCAGGCGCTCGCCGAACAGGAACGCCTGCGCCCGCTCGTCCGGGCGGCCGGCGCCATCGGCACCACCGCCGGCCCGGACGGCGACGACCGGCTGATCGCCGGTGTCGACGTCGCCTACGACGACGCCCGCGACCTCGTCGTCGCGGCCGCCGTGGTCCTCGACCGCGCCACCCTCGCCGTCGTCGAGGAGGCCACCGCCACCGGCCGCGTCGCCTTCCCCTACATCCCCGGCCTGCTCGCCTTCCGTGAACTCCCCGCCGTCCTCGACGCCCTCGCCGCGCTCACCCACCGCCCCGGCACCGTCGTCTGCGACGGCTACGGCCTCGCCCACCCGCGCCGCCTCGGCCTCGCCAGCCACCTCGGCGTCCTCACCGGCCTGCGCACCCTCGGCGTCGCCAAGACCCCGTTCACCTTCGACCACCGCGAACCGGGCCCCGCCCGCGGCGACACGGCCCCGCTCACCGACCCGGCCACCGGCGAGGAGGTCGGCCGCGCCCTGCGCACCCGGCCCGGCGTCAAACCCGTGTTCGTCTCCGTCGGCCACCGGATCGGCCTCGCCGAGGCCGTCGAGGCCACCATCCGCCTCACCCCCCGCTACCGCCTCCCCGAGACCACCCGGCACGCCGACTCGCTCTGCCGCCGTGCCCTCGGCGCCACGAGCGCTGCATCGGACGTGAACTGACGGCACACCAGGAGCGGGCCGTGTGTTAGACATGACTCACTCAGCGGAACCGTCAACTAGACACCGGCCGGACGCACGGGGGAGGCGCCGAACGTGGCAACGGGGAACGGAACGGGATCGACCGGCGGGGCGGGACGCGGCTACCGCGTCGAGGTCGAGCAGCTGCGCGCGTTCGCCGCCCAAGTGCGGCTGCTGCTCGCCGAGTTCCAGCACCACGCCGACGGCAACGCGACCCACGGCCGCAGCGGCATCGGCCGCAGCTCGCTCGGCACCTTCGCCGAGGCCAACGACCTGCACGGCCGCTACCAGACCATGCGGGACGGCCTGCGCGACGTGCTCAACCAGCTCCAGGCCGCCGTCGACGAGGCCCAGAAGAAGGCCGAACTCACCGCGACCAACTACGAGGAGCAGGAACACCGCACCAAGACCAAGCTGAAGCTCGGCGACGACGGCTGGTCCGTGGCCGACCCCTCCGCCACCAGCACCGCCGCCTACGCCCGGACCACCGCCCCGGCCCGGCACGACGACGGGAAGGGCGTCCGATGAAGTACACCGACTTCAGCAGCTACAGCCACGCCGAACTCCGCCAGATGGTCCAGGCGCTCAACCCCGGCGAGGTGATGGCCGCCGCCGACCCCTGGCGCCGCGCCGCCGACACCCTCAAGGCCATCCGCGCCACCCTCACCCGCGCCAGCACCGAGGCCGCCACCTCGTGGGAGGGCAGCACCAGCGACGCCTTCCACACCCGCATGCTCCACCTCGCCACCACCATCAACACCACCGCCTCCTACGCCAACGACGCGGCCATCACCCTCAAGGCGATCTCCGAGGCCATGGCCAAGGCCAAGCGCGACATGCCCGAGGAGCCCAGCGGCTGGGCGCAGTTCAAGGACGGCGTCGGCGACACCTTCTCCTCCCTCTTCGGCGCCGACGACGAGGACGCCCGCACGGACGTCGCCAACCAGAAGAAGGCCGAAGCCGCCACCGTCCTGCAGACCCTCGCCATGCACTACCGCACCGCCGGCCCGATGCTGAAGCCCCCACCACCCCCGGGGGCGCCGGGAAAGTCGAAGCCGGGCGGCGACAACCCGATCGACGACTACAGCGAGTCCCCGGCGGGGGATGCGGGAGCGGGCGGCTACGCGGCCGTGGGCGGCTTCCTGAGCGGTGTCGGTCTCGGAAACGGTGGTGTGGGTACGGCGCCGGTGTCTCGTCCCAGGGAAGCGTCAATTGCGGATCCTCGGACGGGTGGCACCGCACGATCAAACTCTCAGGGGGCAGGCCAGGCATTCTCGAAGGCACCGTCGGCGCCCTCCGACCCCGGCGTCAAGGGCGGGGTCCCCATGCCGCCGCCCAAAGCCACTCCGGTGAGTTTCGGCGCCGGAACCGTCGTGGACGGTGCTGCCGTTGCACCCGCGCCGTCGACGCCAGGTGGGGGCGGTACGTCGATCCTCAACTCGCCGGGGAACGGAGGAAGCCACCCCCTGCCCAGCAGCCCCGGCGCTTCGCCCATCGCTCCCCAGAGCAGTAGCGGGGGAGGGACATCTCACCCGAGTGGGATTCCGCAGGCCTTCGGGTCCCCCGACAGGCAGGCATCCGCACCGAGGGCCGGGTGGAACGGGCAATCCGGTTCGGTAGCCGGGCGTGGTGGTGACGGGGCGCCGGGCAGGGCCGGAGCCGGCCGCAGCGGCGCGTTGTTCGGCGCCGAGGGCCTGCCGGGGGCGAGCGGCGGGGGAGCCGTCGCCGCCGGTCCCACTCGGGGGAGAGGGGCCGTCGAGGGGGTGGCCGGCCGAGCCGGTGGCACGGTTGTCGGGGTCGGCGACCAGTCCGGCAAGAGCGGTGGCGGCCGGCAGGCGTTCACCGAGGGCGGTTCGGGACTGGGAGTGCGCGGCCGGATCCGGCCGGAGACCGGGACGGGCAGCCCGATGACTCAGGCCCCCATGTTCCCCTTCGGCAGCGCAGACCGAGGCAGGAAGGACGACGAGAAGAGGCGAGGGCGGCCGGACTACCTCGTTGAGGACGAGGAGACCTGGGCGTCGGACGACCCGGTCAATCCGAACGTGGTGGAATGACGCCCGGCCATTTCGGCCGGGCCGATCGATCGGTTGCCCCTCGGCTCTCCGGAGCGGGGGCGGCCTCTGAGTGGGGTGGCGGGACTTGAGAAGCTGGCGTCTGAGCCGCGGGGCGGCTGTGCTGCTGGCGGGCGGACTGCTGGTGACTGCGGGCATGGGGACCGCTCGCGCCGAGAGCGGGCAATGGCCGCTTGCCACGTATGGTGCGGAGTCCTCGATCTGGCCGGTCTCCCAGGGCGAGGGCGTCACGGTCGCCGTGATCGACAGCGGTGTGTTGAAAGACCATCAGGACCTGACGGGTCAGGTGCTGGCCGGGGCGGACTTCACTGGAGAGAACACCGACGGCAGGGTGGACACCGGTGGCCACGGGACAGGGATGGCGAGCCTCATCGCCGGCCACGGCCACGGCGCCGGCACCGGCATCATGGGTCTGGCACCAAAGGCCAAGATCCTCCCGATCCGGATCCCGTTCGGGGAAGACCGGCCCTCGTCCCAGTCACAGGTCGCGAAGGCGATCCGCTACGCAGTTGACCACGGCGCGAAGGTCGTCAACATGTCCTTCAGCGGTCGCTCCGGTGAGGATCCCGATGAGCGTGCGGCGGTCAAGTACGCGCTGGGAAAGGATGTGGTCCTAGTCGCAGGTACGGGCAACGACGGCGACAAAGGCGGGCCCGTCGAGTATCCGGCGGCCTTCCCCGGGGTAGTGGCGGTCGGCGCGGTGGACCGGAACGGGCTGATCTGGAGCAAATCAAGTTCCGGTCCCGAGACCACCCTGGTGGCGCCGGGTGCGGAGATTCCCCGGGCGGGTGCCAAGTCGACGAGTTCGCACGGCATCGCCAACGGCACCTCCGACGCCACCGCCTACGTCTCCGCCACCGCCGCGTTGATCCGGGCGAAGTACCCGGAGCTCTCCGCCGGGCAGGTCATCAACCGGATGATCAAGTCCGCCACGCCGCCCTCCGACGGGTCGGCGGTGCCGAGTGAGCGGTACGGGTACGGGGTGTTGTCGCCGGCGAAGGCCCTGGAGGCGAATCCGGCGGTGGACGGGGGGCCGCGGGAGAATCCGTTGGCCGGGCGGGCGGAGGCGCAGGGGGGTGTGAGCCCGACGCCGGTGCCGACCGAGGAGGAGGACTGGGGGTCGCCGGTGGCGGTGCCGCCGGCGAGTGGGCCGAACCGCGGCGTCCAGTGGGTGCTGGCGGGGACCGCGGTGGTCGCGGTGGTGGTGCTGGTGGGCGTCGTGGTGACGGTGCTGCTGGTGGTGCGCGGGAGGCGCCGGCGTGAGCGGGCCGCCGCCGCTGCCGCTGCGGCGTACCAGGGGTATCCGCAGCAGCAGTGGCCGCCCTCTCAGGGGTGAGCGGCGAGCCACTCGGGGCGCAGGGCGGCCATCTGGAGGACGTCGTGGTACTCGCCGGCCCAGTGGTGGGCCTGGCGGGCGCGGCCCTCGTGGACGAAGCCGGCCTTCTCGTAGGCGCGGGCGGCGCGGGGGTTGTAGGCGTAGACCTCCAGTTGGACGCGGTGGAGGCGGACCGTCTCGAAAGCGTGGCGCAGCAGCAGGACGGTGGCCTCGGTGCCGATGCCGCGGCCGGTGCTGCCGGGGGTGAGGGCGATCCGGTAGTGGGCGGAGGCGTTGTCGGGGTCGACGTCGTTGAGCGCGAGTTCGCCGAGGAAGCCGCCGGTGGCGCGGTCCTCGACGGCGAGGTCGAGCCGGTCGGGCTGCTCGGGGCGGGTGGTGCACCAGTCGCGGATCTCGTCCTCGGTGAAGGTCCGCCGGGTGCCGGTGAGGCGGTTGGTCTCCTCGTCGTCGGTGAACCGCCACATGGGGTCGGCGTGCCGGGCGCAGAGCGGGACGAGGGTGACGGTGGTGCCGGGCAGGGTCGGCTTGAGGGCGAGCGCGCCGGGGTCGAAGGCGGCGTGAGGACCAGGGGCGGAGGTCGGCATGCCCGTCAGGATGGACCGGAGCGCTCCGTTCCCGCCAGCGATTTCGCCCACCGTGCGGATCACTCGGCGACGGCGATCTGCTCCCGGTGACGGGTGGCCGGGCCGGCGAGCTGGTCGGTGACGGCGGCGGCGAGGTCGGCCTGGGCGATCCGCGCGCCGAGGACCTGTGGACCGCCCGTGCGGTAGCGGCCGGTGCCGGGGGCGGTGCGGTCGAGGTCCAGGGGCGGGGTGACGACGACCCAGTCAAGGGTGGCGGGGGAGTCCCGGAGGAGGTCGAGGGCGGCGGCGTGGCCGAGCGAGAAGGCGCGGTACGCCTCGGGGAAGGCGGGGTCGTCGTGGACGGCGACGCCGGGGGCGGTCTCCAGGGTGGTGGCGATACCGACGTGGACGAGCCGCCGCACGTCGGCGGTGCCGAGGCCGGCGACCAGCGCGCGGACGGCGGCGGGGTAGAAGTCGACGGCGGGGACGTCGGGCGCGTAGACGGTGCTGACGGCGGCGGCGTGCCCGTGGGCGGCGCCGGCGACGGCGGCGGGGTCGGTGACGTCGCAGCGGACCACGGTGGTCCCGGGGCCGGTCAGGTCGGCGTGCCGTTCGGGGGCGCGGACGGCGGCGGTGACGGTCAGGCCGCGTCGGCGGGCTTCGGCGATCACGGCGCGGCCGACCTGGCCGCCGGCGCCGAACACGATCACATCGGTGGGGGTGGTGGGGTGCACGGGGGTCTCCGTCCGTTCGTCGGGCGCGACAGCAGGGCAGGGCGGGCGCGTTCGTCGCCGCCCGCCGTGTGGCCACGACGGTAGAACGGGGGGTGCCGGTTACTTCAACGGTACCGGGGCGCACGCCCGTTCGGTTACCGTCGGGTGCATGACTCGGACCGTGCCCGCGCCGCTGCCGTCGGACTTCTTCGACCCGGACTGCTCGGTGCAGCGGCTTCCCGTGCTGGGCGGCAGGAAGTGGGCGTGGAAGATCGTGCGCTGCCTGGAGGAGGGCCCGCGCCGGTTCTCGGAGCTGCGGGTGCCGCTGGTGGGGATCACGGCGAAGGTGTTGGCCGAGTCGCTGCGGTCGATGGAGCAGGACGGCGTTGTCAGTCGAACGGAGTACGCGGAGAACCCCCCGAGGGTGGAGTACGCGTTGACGCCGCTCGGGCGGACGCTGCTGGGGCCGATGGACGCGGTGTGCGACTGGAGCCGGGCCAACCTGGCCGACCTGCTCGCCGCCCGCCGGGCTGCCGAGGATGCCGAGGGTGGCAGGAATTCGGTGGCCGCTGGCGGCGGCGCCGCTGGTGGGAGGGGTGGGGGCGCGGCCATTCTGGGCGCATGAGCACTTCCGAACACAGCGGCGGTACGGCCGGCGAGGACGCGATCGTTCCCGACACCAAGGACTGGACGTGGGTGCTGGAGCGCCCCTGCGCGGACTGCGGGCTGGATGCCGGCGCGGTCGGGCGGGAGGACGTGGCGGGCATGATCCGGGCCAACGCGGCGGCCTGGGAGGGGGTGCTGGCCGGGGAGCCGGAGGCGCTGCGCCGTCGGCCGCGTCCGGAGATCTGGTCGGACCTCGAGTACGCGTGCCACGTCAGGGACGTGTTCCGGCTGTTCGACGTCCGGCTGAAGCTGATGCTGGACCAGGACGACCCGCTGTTCGCCAACTGGGACCAGGACGGGACGGCCGTCGCCGAGCGGTACGGCGAGCAGCGGCCGGCCGTGGTGGCGGGGGAGCTGGTGCGGGCGGCGGAGGTGCTGGCTGCGGCGTTCGAGGGGGTGTCGGACGCGCAGTGGGGCCGCACCGGCAATCGCAGCGACGGGGCGCGCTTCACGGTGGAGTCGTTCTCCCGCTACCTGGTCCACGATCCGGTCCACCACCTGTACGACGTCACGGGTGAGCGGGTCTGAGGCCCGGGGTTCACCAGCCGGAGGCCTCGCGCAGCATGGTGCGGCGCAGCCGCCCGGCCACGCTGGCGGTGTCGGTGCCGATGACGTCGGCGATCTCCGGGGCGGCGAGGCCGACGACGTAGTGCAGGATGGCGAGGTCGTCGTCGGCGGGCCGGCCGGGACGGTCCTGGGGGTCGGGACGCTCCTGGGCGCCGGGGCGGTCGGAGGACGGGCCGCTGTGCCGGGTGTGGTCGCCGACGGTGTCGCGCAGGATCTGCCAGGCGTGTGCGGTGGGGTTGGAGCTTCCCAGCAACTCGCGCCACTGGACGGCGATTTCCGCGAAGGCCTGTTGGACGGCGCCGGCCGCGCGGTCCGGGTCGGGCAGCCAGACCCGGGCATAGCTGAGGTACCGCGGTCGGTGCAGCTCGCAGAACGCCGCGAACTCCAGCGGTACGGCGGGTTCGCCGGGCCCCGGGGGTGGCTCGGCGGTGCTGTCATGACGTTGGGTCATCTCGGCTTCTCGGCAAGTGAGATGGGCTTCTGACGGTCGATCATCTGTGCTCACTCTACGGTAGGCGCTCGGTGCGCTGGGTTACCAATCGGCTGGATTGCCCGGAAGGCGCCGCCGCGCGGCCGGTTCCGGCGGTGGCCGGGTGGGGATCGGCGGGCGGTGCGGCGGTGGCGGACGGGCGGGGAGTGGTGCGCAGTGGTGTCAGAGGCGTGGGTGCGGAGCTTCGTGGCCGGTCAGCGGGGTGACACGGCCGGTGGCGGCGGCCGGCCGGCACGCCACCGCAGAGGGTGTGATGTGCCACCGTAGGCGGTCCGGCGGTTCTCGTCCACGCCTGCGGCGCGAAGCCGCGCCCGCACCACCGGTCGCACCACCGTCCGCGCGCCGGACGGGTCGCGGTGGACCGTTCCGGGCTGCGGCGATGCCCCGGGCGGGGCCCGTCGCGGCGCCCTCGGCGAGGGGGTCGAGTGATGGGCCGGCCCCGTCGCACGCATCCCGCGTGCCCGGCCCTTCGACGGTGGATCGCCGTGTACGAGCTGAAGGTTGACGAACAGTCAGGAGGTGCCGCGGTGGCCCTCCGGCGAGGCGACCCGGTCGTCCGGCGCGGTGGCCCGGGCGAGTTGGGCGGGGAACGCCTCGACCACCCGCCGGCGGGCGAGCCGTGCGGCCGCCGCAGCCGCGGCCCCGGCGGCCCCGGCCGCCTCCGTGGCGGCCGTCAGCCGCTCCCGCTGGTGCTCCCGCCCCCGGGTGTCGGCCCCGGGCTCCGCGGTCGCGTGTTCCACGCCCGCGCGCCCGCCGTCCTGTCGGCTCGCCGGGATCGCCGGGGCCGAGGGGAGCGGCGGGACCGATGGGACGGACGGGGCCGTCCGGGCCTGCTGGATCTCCTGGTTCTGCTGGGCCTGTTGGGTCTCCTGTTCCTCGCGGGCCGAGTCGCGGGCCGAGTCGCGGGCCGGGTCGTCGGCCGAGTCGTGGGCGCTTTCGTGGACGGCCTCGCGCGCGGCCTTGGCGGCGGACCGCACGCGGGCCGCCTCGGAGCCCCGCCGGGCCCGGCCGTGGGCGGTGCGCGCCGCGTGCTCCTCGGCCGCCTGTCTAGCCGCCAGGTACGCCTGGACGGCGGCCATCCCGTAGACGGGCTGGATCAGCTGGTGGCCCTTGAAGAAGGGGCGGGCGGGGGCGAACCCGGCGGCGACCACCAGGTCGCGGATCTCTGCTATCTCCGCCTCGCTGCGTGCGGTGAAGCGGACCTCCCAACCCTTCTTGTAGGTATGGCCCTGTGCGCCGCTGCGGCGGGCCGGGTCCGGCCGGCGGACGTATCCGGGCAGGCGTCCGAGGCGGAGCTGGGCCGCCCGGAGGCCGGCGGTCTCGTCACGTGACATGTACTAAGGGTAGGCAATCCGGCGGGCTGGAGTGACGTCCGGAGGTGACTTCGCCGTATGTGCTTGATCACGCAGGGTCAGAGGGCCTGGTGGCTGATCGAGGATGATCAAGTATGACAACCATCTGATCACCCATTCCTCCGAATGGGTGAGGGTATGAGGACTTTAGTGCGGCCTGGTCCCGGTTTCACGACGGTTGGGTAACAGTGCGTCAGGCGGCCGCGACCGGCTCCGGGGCGTTGGGGATGGTGTCGGCATGAGCTACCGGATTCCCATGCCGCCGCCGTCCCTGGAGGAACTGGCGCGCCGTCAGCAGAACGTCCTCACCGCCGGCCAGCTGCGCGCCCGGGGTGTGCCGGCCCGGATCATCAGCGAGCACTGCCGCCGCGGCGGCCCCTGGCAGCGGCTGCTGCCCCGGGTCTACCTGCTGCAGTCCGGCGACCCCTCGCCGGAGCAGCGGATGTGGGCGGCGCTGCTGTACGCGGCGCAGAACGGCCGAGAGGAGGGCGGCCGCGCGGGGGCGGTGATCACCGGCACGGCCGCGCTCGCGCTGTACGGCTTCGCCGCGGTGCCCCGGCTGCCCGCCGTCACCGGGGTGGACGTGCTGGTGCCCCGCCAGCGGCGGCTGAAGGACGCCGGCGAGGTGCGGATCAGGCGCACCGAACGGGAGTTGGTGGCGCACTCGGTGCACGGGCTGGCCTGTGCACCGGCGGCCAGGGCGGTGGCCGACGCGCTGCGCGAGTGGACGTCCGGCGACCCGGCGTGCGGGGGAGCGGGCGGGGCGGCGCCGGTGCGCGAGGTGCTCTGCGAGGCCGTCCGCCGCCCCGAGCTGCGCTGTTCGGTGCGGGAGCTGGCCGCGGAGCTGGCCGAGTCGGGACTGGTCGCCGACCTCCGGGTGCGGGCCGTGCTGGACGGCCTGCTGGCGGCCGAGCGGGACCGGACGCTGGAGCGGGTCGGCGAGCTGGTGGACGAGTGGCTGCTGCCCGTCCCGCTGGCCGGCCCGGAGCTGCGGATGCGCGGCGGCACCTATGTGGCCGTGCCGGACCTCTACTGGCCGGAGGCGGGCGTCGCGGTCGAGGTCGACTCGGAGCTGCGCTGCGCCAGCGAGGGCGAGGCGGCCTGGGTGCGCGGCGGCCAGCACCGGATGGAGTACCTGGGGGTGCGGGTGGTGTACGTCTGCGGCACCCGGCTGGACGCGGACGCGGACGCGGTCGGCGCCGAGCTGCGGGAGGCGTTCCGGCTCGGCGGGACCGACGTGGTGGAGCTGACGGTCGGCGGGCACTGAACGGGCCCGCGGCCGCGACCGCCGCCGCGCGGGCTCAGCCCCCGACGACCGGCGTGCCGACCAGCTCCACCCCGGCCGCCCGCAGCTCGTCCAGCGCCGCGGCGGTGGTCGGCGCGGCCACCCCGGCGGTCAGGTCGAGCAGCACCCGGGTGGTGAACCCGGCCCGCACCGCGTCCAGCGCGGTGGCCTTGACGCAGTGGTCGGTGGCGATGCCGACCACGTCGACCTCGGTGACCTGCCGCTCGCGCAGCCACTGCGCCGGTCCCCGGTCGTTCTCGTCCACGCCCTCGAAGCCGCTGTACGCCGCCGCGTAGGCGCCCTTGTCGAAGACCGCCTCGATCGCGCCGGAGGTGACGGACGGGGCGAAGTTGGGGTGGAAGCCGACGCCCTCGGTGCCCGCGACGCAGTGCACCGGCCAGCTGTGCACGTAGTCGGGCTGCTCGGAGAAGTGGTCGCCCGGGTCGATGTGGTTGTCGCGGGTGGCGAGGATGTGCCGGTAGCCGGGCGCGGACTCGGCGATGAGGTCGGTGATCGCGGCGGCCACCTCGGCCCCGCCGGCGACGGCCAGGCTGCCGCCCTCGCAGAAGTCGTTCTGCACGTCGACGACGATCAGTGCCCGGTGCATGGCTGGAATTCCTCGGTCTGGTGGGGTCCTGCGGAGGACGGGGGAGGGGGACGTGAGGGGGCCTCACGGTCCGTACGGGGGGAACTCTACGGTCGACTGTAGGCAGTGGCATCCGGGGGCGGAAGGCCCGGGGTGCGCCCGGCCGTTCCCCCGTCCGCGAACGGTTCCGCGGTCCGTCGGCGGACCGTTCACGAACGGCCGCGGCCCGCGCGGCGCCGTCACACGTGCAGCTCGGTCGCCAGTACCGGGTCGCCCTTGGAGAGCTGGGTGGCCGACAGCGGCAGCGCCGCCCGGGCCCGGACGTGCCGCTCGCGCGCGGCCTCCAGCGGCTCCCGGCCGACCACCTCGCCGGACTTGACCAGCGGTACCTGCACCAGGTGCGGTGCCAGGGCGTCCGGGACCGGCCCGGTGCCGACGACCTCGGCCTCGGCGACGCCGTCCGCGTCCGGCCGCCGGGCCGCCCACTTGCGCCCGCCGATGCTGGTCTTGCCGCCGGCCGCGCGCTTGGCGACCGGGACCATCGGGCCGTCGGGTCCGGCGGCGCGGGCGACCAGCTTGTAGACCATCGCGCAGGTCGGCTGGCCGCTGCCGGTGACCAGGCTGGTGCCGACGCCGTAGCCGTCCACCGGGGCGGCGGCGAGCGCGGCGATCGCGTACTCGTCGAGGTCGGAGGTGACGATGATCCTGGTCCCGGTGGCGCCGAGTTCGTCGAGCTGGCGGCGGACCCGGTGGGCGAGCAGGGTGAGGTCGCCGGAGTCGATCCGGACGGCGCCCAGTTCGGGGCCGGCCACCTCGACGGCGGTCTGCACGGCCTCGCGCAGGTCGAAGGTGTCGACCAGCAGGGTGGTGCCCCGGCCCATCGAGTCGATCTGGGCCCGGAAGGCGTCCCGCTCGCTGTCGTGGACGAGGGTGAAGGCGTGCGCGGCGGTCCCGGTGGTGGGGATGCCGTAGGCGAAGCCCGCCTCCAGGTCGGAGGTGGCGGCGAAGCCGGCCACGTACGCGGCGCGGGCGGCGGCGACGGCGGCCCGCTCGTGCGCCCGCCGGGCGCCCATCTCGATCACCGGGCGGCCGCCGGCGGCGGAGGTCATCCGGGAGGCCGCGGCGGCGATCGCCGAGTCGTAGTTGAGGATCGAGAGGATCACCGTCTCCAGGATCACCGCCTCGGCGAAGCTGCCCTCGACGGTGAGCAGCGGCGAGCCGGGGAAGTAGACCTCGCCCTCGGGGTAGCCGTGGATGTCGCCGGTGAACCGGTAGTCGGCGAGGAAGCGCAGGGTCTCCTCGTCGACCACGCGCTGGTCGGCGAGCCAGCCGAGCTGGGCGGAGGTGAAGCGGAAGTTCTCCACCGCGTCCAGGACCCGGCCGGTGCCGGCCAGCACGCCGTAGCGCCGTCCGGCGGGCAGCCGGCGGGTGAACACCTCGAAGACGGAGCGGCGGTGCGCCGCCCCGCTGCGCAGGGCGGCCTGCAGCATGGTGAGCTCGTAGCGGTCGGTGAGCAGCGCGGTCGAGCCGGCCGCGGGCACGGAAGTGGCGTCCATGAGGATGATGCTACTACCCCTTAGCGTCAATGTGACGATTTCTCGGTCCGGTGATCCGCCGCGCGCGTCGCCGGGGCGGGGGCGGAATCGCCCGCGGGTCCCCCGGATGGCAGCATGGGGCTGGAGGGGCACGTGGAGGTCACGTGACGGCCGGGTGGGAGCCACCCGGAACCGAACTGAGCGGCAGGAGGGATCCGGCGGTGAGTGTCGCGCCCGTGGAGATCGAGCGCCCGGAGGTCGAGGGCGTACCGGTGACGGAGCCGGACACCCCGTGGGTCACCATCGTCCACAACGATCCGGTCAATCTGATGAGCTACGTCCAGTACGTCTTCCAGGCCTACTTCGGCTATCCGAAGGAGAAGGCCAGGAAGCTGATGATGGAGGTGCACACCAAGGGCCGGGCGGTGGTCTCCAGCGGCTCGCGCGAGGAGATGGAGCGCGACGTGCAGGCGATGCACGGCTACGGCCTCTGGGCGACCCTGCAGCACGACTGACCACGACCGGCCGTACGCGCGGCCGCGGACCACTGGAACCGACGAGGACGGGCTGACCGATACCGATGGCTGGGTTGTTCGAGAGTGCCGGCAGCGGGGGCGCGGTGCTCGCGCTGGACGAGCTGGAGGCCTCCATCCTGCGCTCGCTGGAAGTGCAGATGCTGGAACTGATCGGCCCCGGCCCGGGCGGGGACGGATCCGGCGACCCGCTGGCGGCGCTGTTCGCCGAGGGACCGACCGAGGCGCCCGAGGACCCGGCACTGGCCCGGCTCTTCCCGGACGCCTACGGGGACCCCGACGGGCCGGCCGACGCCGCGTCCCGGGAGGCCTCCGGGGAGTTCCGCCGCTACACCGAACTGGACCTGCGGGCGCGCAAGCGCGAGGACGCGCTGCACGTCGTGCGGGCGCTGGACGGCCTGGGCGGCGAGGGCGGCCAGGTCGACCTGGACCCCGCCGCGTGCCGTTGCTGGCTGGGCGCGCTCAACGACCTGCGGCTGACCCTGGGCGTGCGCCTGGAGGTCGACGAGGACGACGATCAGGGCCTCTACGACCTGCCGGACACCGACGACCGCAAGCCGCTGGTGATGGCCTACCTGTGGCTCGGCGCCCTCCAGGAGTCGCTGCTGGAGGCGCTCACCGACTGAGGGTCCCGTTCGGGGCAGGCCCCGGCCGCTCGTCCGCATGGTGGACGAGCGGCCGGGGCTTGTCCGTCCAAAACGGGCGAAACCCC
>NZ_JBHVER010000200.1:0-14672 GCF_042802195.1 Kitasatospora sp. NPDC057500
GGTGGGCACTCTTCCGACGCGTGGGGTTGGGGTGGTGGGGGGCCCGCCCCGGCCGGGTGCGGCCGGGGCCGGAGGCGGGCTCAGCCCAGGTCGCGCCGGGCGGCGATCTTCGAGGAGAGGCCGAAGATCTCGATGAAGCCCTTGGACATCGACTGGTCGAAGGTGTCGCCGGTGTCGTAGGTGGCGAGGTTGAAGTCGTACAGCGACTGCTCGGACTTGCGGCCGTTGACGACGGCCCGGCCGCCGTGCAGGACCATCCGGATGTCGCCGGAGACGTGCTGGTTGGCCTCGTTGACGAAGCCGTCCAGGGCCCGCTTGAGCGGGGAGAACCACAGGCCGTCGTAGACCAGCTCGGCCCAGCGCTGCTCGACCTGCCGCTTGTAGCGGGCGAGTTCGCGCTCGACGGTGACGTTCTCCAGCGCCTGGTGGGCGGTGATCAGGGCGATCGCGCCGGGGGCCTCGTAGATCTCCCGGGACTTGATGCCGACCAGCCGGTCCTCGACCATGTCGAGGCGGCCCACGCCCTGGGCGCCGGCCCGCTTGTTGAGCTCCTCGATGGCCTGGAGGACGGTGACCTTGCGGCCGTCGATCGCGACCGGGACGCCGGCCTCGAAGGTGATGACGACCTCGTCGGCCTCGCGCGGGGTGGCGGGGTTCTGGGTGTACTCGTAGACGTCCTCGATCGGGGCGTTCCAGATGTCCTCCAGGAAGCCGGTCTCGACGGCCCGTCCGAAGACGTTCTGGTCGATCGAGTACGGGGACTTCTTGGTGGTGGCGATCGGCAGGCCCTTGGCCTCGGCGAAGGCGATGGCCTTGTCCCGGGTCATCGCGTAGTCGCGGACCGGGGCGATGCACTTGAGGCCCGGGGCGAGGGAGTTGATGCCGACCTCGAAGCGGACCTGGTCGTTGCCCTTGCCGGTGCAGCCGTGGGCGACGGTGGTGGCGCCGTGCTTCTGCGCGGCGGCGACCAGGTGCTTGACGATGACCGGCCGGGAGAGGGCGGACACCAGCGGGTACTCGCCCTGGTAGAGGGCGTTGGCCTTGAGGGCCGGCAGGCAGTACTCGTCGGCGAACTCGTCGCGGGCGTCGGCGACCTCGGCCTCGACGGCACCGCAGTCCAGCGCCCGCTGGCGGATGACGTCCAGGTCCTCGCCGCCCTGGCCGACGTCGACGGCGACGGCGATGACCTCCGCGCCCGTCTCCTCGGCGATCCAGCCGATGCAGACGGACGTGTCCAGACCGCCCGAGTAGGCGAGTACGACGCGCTCGGTCACGGCTTTCTCCTTCACAACTGTGCGAACAGGCTTACGGCGATAGGCATAAGTATGCACTACTCCGTATGAAATTCAAAGCCCGGGGGTCAGGCGGGTTCCGGATACGCCGGTGGGCCCGGCCGGAGCCGGGCCCACCGGGGGCGGGAGGGGGCTACTGCGCCTTCGCCTGGGCGAGCTGCATCAGGTGGTCGGCGAGGGCCTGGCCGCCGAACGGGTCACGGCTGATCAGCAGCACGGTGTCGTCGCCGGCGATGGTGCCGATGATCTCGAACACCTCCGCCTGGTCGATCGCCGAGGCCAGGAACTGCGCCGCGCCCGGCGGCGTGCGCAGCACGACCAGGTTGCCGGAGGCGGTGGCGGAGACCATGAGCTCGCCGGCCAGCCGGGCCATCCGGCCCTCGCTGGCGGACTCCCCCATCGGCGCGCGCGGGGTGCGGTCGCCGCCCTCGGCCGGGACGGCGTAGATGAGCGCGCCGTCCCGGTTGCGGATCTTCACCGCGCCCAGCTCGTCCAGGTCCCGGGAGAGGGTGGCCTGGGTGACCACGAGTCCGTCGTCGGCGAGCAGCTTGGCGAGCTGGCTCTGCGAGCGCACGGGCTGGCGGGTGAGCAGGTCCACGATCCGCCGGTGGCGCGCGGTGCGGGTCTGCGGGACCTGCGGCGTCGGGCCGGCGGCGGGCTGCCCGGAGTTGGGTACGGTCATGTCATTATTCTCCCGGACTACGCCCGGTCCGCATCGTCCGGGGCGCCCTCGCGGACGGCCCGCAGGACGGCCGGCAGCGCCGCGAGGAAGGCGTCCGCCTCCTGCTCGGTGAGCACCAGCGGCGGGGCGAGCCGCACGGCGTCCGGCACTGCGGCGTTGACCAGGAAGCCTGCCTCCTGGAGGCCCGCCTGGACCTGGGCCGACACCGGCTCGGTGAGCACGATGCCCAGCAGCATCCCGGCCCCGCGCACGTGCGAGACCAGCGGGTCGCCGATCGCCTCGACGCCGTGCCGCAGCCGGTCGCCGGTCTTGCGGGCGTGCTCCAGCAGGCCCTGGGACTCGATGGTGTCGAGCACCGCGAGGCCGGCCGCCGCGGCCACCGGGTTGCCGCCGAAGGTGGTGCCGTGCTGGCCCGGGGTGAGCAGTTCGGCCGCCTCGCCGAAGGCCAGCACCGCGCCCATCGGCAGGCCGCCGCCGAGCGCCTTGGCGAGCGTGACGACGTCCGGCTCGACGCCCTCGAAGGCCTGGTGGGCGAACCAGTGGCCGGTGCGGCCGATGCCGGTCTGGATCTCGTCCAGGGCGAGCAGGGTGCCGGTGGCGCGGGTGATCTCGCGGGCGGCGGCCAGGTAGCCGTCGGGCAGCGGGATCGCGCCGTTCTCGCCCTGGATCGGCTCCAGGAAGACGGCGGCGGTCTCGGTGGTGACGGCCGCGCGCAGCGCCTCGACGTCGCCGAACGGGACGTGCGTGACGTCGCCGGGCAGCGGGCGGAACGGGTCCTGCTTGGCGGGCTGGCCGGTGAGCGCGAGGGCGCCCATGGTGCGGCCGTGGAAGCCGCCCTGGAGGGCGACCAGGTGGGTTCGGCCGGTGCGGCGGCTGATCTTGAAGGCGGCCTCGTTGGCCTCGGCGCCGGAGTTGCAGAAGAACACCCGGCCGGGGCGGCCGTCCAGGCGCAGCAGCCGTTCGGCGAGGGCGACGGTGGGCTCGGCGATGAACAGGTTGGAGACGTGGCCGAGGGTGGCGATCTGCCGGGTGACGGCCTCGACGACGGCCGGGTGGGCGGTGCCGAGGGCGTTGACGGCGATGCCGCCGAGCAGGTCGGTGTACTCCTTGCCGTCGGCGTCCCAGAGCTTGCTGCCCTCGCCGCGGACCAGCGGGATCCGGGGGGTGCCGTAGTTGTCGGTGAAGGAGTGCTGCCACCGTTCGGTGAGCTGGGCGTTGGAAGTCATGCGAGTCCCCCGGTCACGGTCGGTTCGTCGTCCGGCACGACCATCGTGCCGATGCCCTCGTCGGTGAAGATCTCCAGCAGCAGGCTGTGCGGCACCCGGCCGTCCAGCACGCGGGCGGTGCCGACACCGGAGCGCACCGCGCGCAGGCAGCCCTCCATCTTGGGCAGCATGCCGCTGGCCAGTTCCGGCAGCAGTTCGTCCAGCTCGGAGGCGTTGAGCTGGCTGATCACGTCGTCGGAGTGCGGCCAGTCCTTGTAGAGGCCCTCGACGTCGGTGAGGACGACGAGCATCTCGGCGCCGAGCGCGACCGCGAGGGCGGAGGCGGCGGTGTCGGCGTTGATGTTGTAGACGTGGCCGTCGGCGCCGCGGGCGATCGAGGAGATCACCGGGATGCGGCCGTCGGAGATGAGCGCCTTGACCGCGCCGGCCTCGATGTTGACGATGTCGCCGACCAGGCCGATGTCGACCTGCTCGCCGTCCACCACCGCGTAGCGCTTGACGGCGGTCATGGTGTGGGCGTCCTCGCCGGTCAGGCCGACGGCGAACGGGCCGTGCTGGTTGAGCAGGCCGACGAGTTCGCGCTGCACCTGGCCGGCGAGCACCATCCGGACCACGTCCATGGTCTCCGGGGTGGTGACCCGCAGGCCGTTGGTGAAGGAGGACTCCAGGCCGAGCTTCTCCAGCTGGGCGCTGATCTGCGGGCCGCCGCCGTGCACCACGACGGGGTGCAGGCCGGCGAAGCGCAGGAAGACGACGTCCTGGGCGAAGGCGGCCTTGAGCTCCTCGTCGACCATGGCGTTGCCGCCGAACTTGATCACGACGGTCTTGCCGTGGAAGCGCTCCAGCCACGGCAGGGCCTCGATGAGCGTCATGGCCTTGGGCAACGCGGTGTTGTTCCGGGCCTGTTCGCCCTTGGGTGCGATCTGCACAGTTCTGCTTCCCCGGCTCTGGTGGCGGCTGTCAGGTGGAGTAGGCGCTGTTCTCGTGCACGTAGTCGGCGGTCAGGTCGTTGGTCCACAGGGTGGCCGCGGCCCCGCCGGCGTTGAGGTTCGCGGTGATGACGACCTCGCGGCCGGTCATGTCGACGAGGTCGCGGTCCTCCCCCACGCTGCCGTCGCGGCAGACCCAGACGCCGTTGATGGCGACGTCCAGGCGGTCGGGGTCGAAGGCGGCGTCGGTGGTGCCGATGGCGGCCAGCACCCGGCCCCAGTTGGGGTCCTCGCCGTGGATGGCGCACTTGAGGAGGTTGTTGCGGCCGATCACCCGGGCGACGCCGACGGCCTCCTGCTCGGTGGCGGCGCCGGTGACGTCGATCCGGATGTCCTTGCTCGCGCCCTCGGCGTCGCCGATCAGCTGGCGGGCGAGGTCGGCGCAGACGGTGCGCACGGCCTCGTCGAACTCGGCCTGCTCCGGGACGGTGCCGGTGGCGCCGGAGGCGAGCAGCAGCACGGTGTCGTTGGTCGACATGCAGCCGTCGGAGTCGATCCGGTCGAAGGTGGTGCGGGTGGCTTCGCGCAGCGCGGCGTCCAGGGCGGCGGCGTCCGCGTCGGCGTCGGTGGTGAGCACGACCAGCATGGTGGCCAGGCCCGGGGCGAGCATGCCGGCGCCCTTGGCCATGCCGCCGACCGTCCAGCCGGCCGGGCTGGTGACCTGGGCGGTCTTGTGGACGGTGTCGGTGGTCTTGATGGCGATCGCGGCCTGCTCGCCGCCGGTGGCGCTGAGCGCGGCGGCGGCGGTGGCGACGCCGGGCAGCAGGATGTCCATCGGCAGCCGCACGCCGATCAGGCCGGTGGAGGCGACGGCGATCTCGGCGGCGTTGAGCTTCAGCTCCTCGGCGGCCTTCTCGGCGGTGGCGTGGGTGTCCTGGAAGCCGAGCGGGCCGGTGCAGGCGTTGGCGCCGCCGGAGTTGAGGACGACGGCGGAGACCGTGCCGCCCTTGAGGACCTGCTCGGACCAGAGCACTGGGGCGGCCTTGACCCGGTTGGAGGTGAAGACGCCCGCGGCGGCCAGCGAGGGGCCGTCGTTGACGACGAGCGCGAGGTCGGGGGTGCCGGAGGCCTTGATCCCGGCGGTGACGCCGGCGGCCCGGAAGCCCTGGGCGGCGGTGACGCCGACGTTCTGGTGGTCGGTCACGGTGCGACTCCGTTCACGGGAAGGCCCAGCTCCTCGGGCAGGCCGAGGGCGATGTTCATGCTCTGCACCGCGCCGCCGGCGGTGCCCTTGACCAGGTTGTCGATCGCGCTGATCGCCACGATCCGCCCGGCGGCCGCGTCCAGGGCGACCTGCACCAGGGCGGCGTTGGAGCCGTAGACGCTGCTGGTCTGCGGCCACTGCCCCTCGGGCAGCAGGCGGACGAACGGCTCGTCGGCGTACGCCTCGGCGTAGGCGGCCCGCAGTTCCCCGGCGCCCACGCCGGGCTTCGCCTTGGCGGAGCAGGTGGCGAGGATGCCGCGCGGCATCGGGACGAGGGTGGGGGTGAAGGAGACGCTGACCGGCTCGCCGGCGAGCGGGGTGAGGTTCTGGGACATCTCCGGGGTGTGCCGGTGGACGCCGCCGACACCGTAGGCGCTGACGCTGCCCATCACCTCGCTGCCGAGCAGGTGGGTCTTGGCGGCCTTTCCGGCGCCGGAGGTGCCGGAGGCGGCGACGATCACCGCCTCGGGCTCGGCCAGGCCCGCCGCGTAGGCGGGGAACAGGGCGAGCGAGACGGCCGTCGGGTAGCAGCCGGGGACGGCGATCCGGTTGCTGCCCTTGAGCGCGGCGCGGTGGCCGGGCAGCTCGGGCAGGCCGTAGGGCCAGGTGCCGGCGTGCGCGGAGCCGTAGAACTGCTCCCAGTCGGCGGCGGCCTTGAGCCGGAAGTCGGCGCCGCAGTCGACGACCAGGACGTTCTCGCCGAGCGCCTCGGCGACGGCGGCGGACTGGCCGTGCGGCAGCGCCAGGAACACCACGTCGTGGTCGGCCAGCACCTCCGGGGTGGTGGGCTCCAGGACCCGGTCGGCCAGCGGCAGCAGGTGCGGCTGGAGCAGCCCCAGCCGGGTGCCCGCGTTCGAGCCGCCGGTCAGCGCCCCGATCTCCACCTCCGGGTGGCCGAGCAGCAGGCGCAGCACCTCACCGCCCGCGTACCCGCTCGCGCCGGCGACGGCGACTCGCAATGCCATGGCGTTCCTCCTTCGTCGTGGCATGAATATACGCAGCACGGAACATTCATGCAAGGAGTATGCGAAGAGCCGCCGCGGCCCGGGGGCGGCGCGGGGTGCTCAGCGCTTGACGGCCCTGAGCACCACGAACTTCGGATTGCCCGCGACCGTCCGGCAGTTGCCGAACAGCTTGCGCAGCTTGAGGTGGTAGCCGAGGTGGCGGTTGCCGACCACCCACAGTTCGCCGCCGGGGCGCAGCGCGCGGCGGGCGCCGGTGAACATCCGCCAGGCGGTGGCGTCGGTGGTGGCCTGGTGGGAGTGGAACGGCGGGTTGTTGAGGACCAGGTCCACCGAGCCGGCCGGCAGGCCCGCGTCGCTCAGCGCGTCGGCGGTGAGGAACTCGGCGGGGGCGTCCGGGCCGAGGTTGGCGCGGAAGGTCTCCTCGGCGGAGGCGACGGCCTGGTGGGACTCGTCGACGAAGACCACCTCGGCGCCGGGGGCGGCGAGGGCGGCGGCGGTGCCGACCACGCCGTTGCCGCAGCCGAGGTCGACGATCCGGGCGCCGGGGGCGGCGGCGGGCAGGTGGGCGAGCAGGAAGCGGGTGCCGATGTCCAGGCGGTCGGCGCAGAAGGTGCCGGCGTGGTTGACCACGGTGCGCCCGGAGGCGGGGCCGATGTCGCCGGGCAGGGCGTAGCGGTGCGGCCAGGGGTTGGGGCCGGGCCGCCGCGTCCGGTCGGGGGCGCAGAGGATCAGCCGGGCCTTGCGGACGGCGAGCGTGGTGCGGGTGGGGCCGAGGATCCGCTCGAAGAGCTGGAGGGTGGAGGTGTGGATCTCGGTGGTCATGCCGGTGCCGAGGACCGCGGTATCCGGGTGGAGGGCCGGGGCGAGCCGGTGCAGCTGGTCCTCCAGCAGGGCGAGGCTCTTGGGGACGCGCACCAGCAGGACGTCGGTCCGCTCGGGCGGGGTGTCGCGGGTGGTGAGCAGGCGGGCCGCGGCGGGGGCGGCGCCGGCCCGGGCGAGGTTGGCCTCGGTGGCGCGCTGGGCGAGGTGCGAGTCGCTGATCTGGGTGGTCCGGGCGGGGGCGTGCCCGGCGGGGGCGGTGGCGAGGGCGGTGGTGAGCGCGCCCCAGCGGTCGCCGAGGACGGTGACGGCGCGGCCAGCCAGGGCGGTGGGCCGGCCCTCGGCGGAGTCGCTCTCGCCGGCCAGGTGCCGCAGCAGGTACTCGTCGGCGGCGTCCCAGGCGCGCAGCCGCTCGCGCGGGTCCTCGGGGTACCGGGTGAGGTCGAGGGGGCCCCACGGGGTCGGGAAGGGGGCCTGGGCGGCGGCGGCGAGCTGGTTCATCGCCGCCCAGGCTAGCCGACGGGCGCGCCCGCGCGGACCGGGGCGGGCGCCCGCGCGCGGACCGGGGCGGCGGCCGATACTGGGATGGCCCGACGGAAGGGGCGAGGCCATGGACTGGAAGCTCGAGGTGGTGGTGGTCCCGGTGACGGACGTCGACCGGGCGAAGCTCTTCTACGAGGAACAGGCCGGCTTCAGGGTCGACCACGACAGCCGGATCAGGGACGGGGTGCGGGTGGTGCAGCTGACGCCGCCCGGCTCCCCTTGCTCGATCGTGGTGGGGACGGGGCTGACGGAGGCGCCGGCCGGCTCGGTGAAGGGGCTGCAGCTGGTGGTGCCGGACATCGACCGCGCGCACGCGGAGCTGGTGGCGCGGGGCGTGGAGGTGAGCCCGGTGCAGCACTTCGAGGACGGCGACCGGGTGGACGGACGGGGCGGGCTGTGGAACTCGTTCGTCTTCTTCAGCGATCCGGACGGCAACGGCTGGGCCGTCCAGGAGGCGCCCGGGCGGCGCTGAGGACCCGAATGCTGCGACTAGGCTCGGAGGATGGTCGAAGACGAGGGAAGCGTCCGGGTGGACAGCTGGATCTGGTCGGTGCGGCTGGCCAAGACGCGGTCGGCCGCGGCGGCGGCGTGCAAGGCCGGGCACGTGCGGGTCAACGGCGAGCGGGCGAAGCCGGCGCAGGCGTTGAAGCCGGGCGACGAGGTCCGGGTGCGCATCGAGGGGTGGGAGCGGGTCGTCGTGGTGACGAAGCTGATCCGCAAGCGGGTCGGCGCGGGGGTCGCGGCGGAGTGCCTGGTGGACAACAGCCCGCCGCGCCCGGCGCGCGAGTTCGTCGCCGCGCCGGGCGTGCGCGACCGGGGCACCGGGCGGCCGACCAAGCGCGACCGCCGCGACATGGACGGCCTGCGCGGCCGGTGAGCCGCCCGGCCGGGCACCGTGCAAGGCCACGGCAGGTTCCTGCCGAATTGGTCTCGACCATTGCCGTGATCCAGGAGGCGGAGGAGGCTCGCCCCCGAAGCGCCGGGCGGGCAGTCCGGCGCTCGGGTCCGAAGAAGGAAGGCACCGGCATGGCAATGCGCAAGGCGGTCTCCACCCTGGCACTGGCTGGAACGCTCGCGGCGGGCGGGCTCCTGGCCGCCCCGGCCGCCCAGGCCGCGACCACCAGGACGACGGGCTACGTCTACGTCGGCATGTACCCGAGCGGCGAGGCGTGCCACGCCGCCGGCCAGGCCTACGTGGCCCGGGGCGAGACGGTCTCGTACTTCTGCGACGTCCTCGACTTCCACCCCTTCACCGCCAGGCTCTCCGTCTGGCGCTGACCGCACCCCGGACGGGCCCGGCGGCGCGGCTGCCGCCGGGCCCGCCCGACGGCGGCGGGCCGTTCAGTCCACCGGACGGGCCGCCTGGACGGCGAGCCGCCGCGGGGCGTCGGCGCCGATCCCGGCGAGCAGGTCGTCGAGGGCGAGGAAGACCTCCCAGACCTCGCGCCCGGCCGCCCGCGCCGGCCGCGCCACCACCCGGTCCTCCAGGTCGCGCACCCGGCTGTCCTTCCACGCCTTGTCGGCCAGGCTGACCAGCAGGTCCTCCACGGTGGTACCGGGCTCGGCCCAGCTGCCGTGGGTGCGGGCGAAGCGGGCCAGGCGCTCCGGGACGCCGCGGGCGAGCAGCAGTTCGTAGCCGGCCCGCTCGTGCAGCGAGCCGGGGGCGGAGAGCTCCTCGCGGTGGACGGTCTTGCCGATGTCATGGGTGGCCGCGCCGAACAGCACGGCCTCCCGGTCCACCGGGACCCCGTACCCGGCGCACCAGTGGAGAATCGTCCCGGCGACCTCGTGGACCAGTCCCAGGTGCGCGGTCAGCCGGGGCGGGGCGCCGGCGAGCAGCCCGGCGGCGGCCTGCGGCAGCGGCGGTGCGGCGGCGGTCATCCGCGCTTGAGGGCGACGCCGGCGTAGGCCGAGACGTCCTGCCAGCCCTCGGGGAGGTCGGTGGTGCGGACGTGGCCGGGGGCGGGGCGCCAGAGCGGGAGCTGGACGAGGCCGGGGCCGACGAACTCGAAGTCGCCGAAGAAGGGTTCAACGGCCGCGCGCGGGCGCAGCACCAGCGGGGCGCTGGCACTGCGGTAGACCCGGGTGCCCTCGGCGGCGCTCTCCCGGGAGGCGAAGTCGGGGCTGCCGTGCGAGAGGATCAGTGCGCTGCCGGGGGCGAGTGCCTCGCGCAGGGTGCGCACGATCCGCTCGGCGCCGTCCTCGTCGCGGATGAAGTGCAGGACGGCGACCAGCATCAGGGCGACGGGCTCGCCGAGGTCGACGGCCGCGCGCAGCGCCGGGTGGGCGAGGATCGCCTCGGGCTCGCGCAGGTCCGCCTCGATCACCGAGGTGTGGCCCGCCGGGTGGCCGGCGAGCAGGGCGCGCGCGTGGGTGGCCACGATCGGGTCGTTGTCGACGTAGACGACCCGGGCGTCCGGGGCGACCCGGCGGGCGACCTCGCTGGTGGAGCCGATGGCGGGGATTCCGGTGCCGATGTCGAGGAACTGCCGGATGCCCAGGCCGGCCGCGAACTCGACGGCGCGGCCGAGGAATTCGCGGTTGGTGCGGGCCAGCAGCCGCAGTGCCGGGTAGGCGGCGATGGCGGCCTCGGCGGCCTTGCGGTCGGCCTCGAAGTTGTCCTTGCCGCCGAGGTAGTAGTCGTACATCCGGGCCGTGTGCGGGATCCCGGTGTCGAGCTCGGTCGGCGGCTGCCAGTCCTCGGCGCGCGCCCACTCCCAGTCGGTGCCGGTGCCGCCGTGCGCCGCCGTCCTGTCCTCGCTCATGTGCCGCCCCCTGGTGTCCGGGTGTCCGGCAGTACGCGCCGCCGGACGATTCCTGTCCCCTGCCCCGCGACCGGCAGGCGGCCGGTGGCGGCCCCCACCGCACGGTGCGCCGTGATCGTAGCCGACGAGACGCCTTGGAAACAGCGGTAGTTCAGGTTTCCGCAGCATTCGAACGACGGTGTGTGTGCACGTCAACGACCGTTTCCCGAACGCCCCGGCCGGCCGCGTCCGGCGGTCGCCGCCTGGTGCCGCCGTCCCTATGCTGGCTGGCGATGACTGCCGACCGGCGCACCGTCCTGCGCACCACCGTCAAACTGGCCGCCCTCACCGCCGTCGGCGGCCTGCTCAGCGCCTGCGGCGACCCCGGGCGTCGCAGGGCCGATCCGGGGGAGTTCGCGGTGCGCCCGGAACCGCTGGACCCGTCGGGCACGGTGGACCCGGCCTGGGCGGGCGGCGAGGGCCCGGCCTCGCCGGAGCCCGCCGCGACGGCGCCCGTCGCCACGGCGCCGCCCGTCGCGCCGGTGCTGCCCGCGCTGGCGCCCGGCACCCCGTTCGAGGTCGCGTTCGGGCCGCGCACCGGCCGCAACGTGGCGCTGACCTTCCACGGCAGCGGCGACCCCGCGCTCGCCACCGCCCTGCTGGAGATCGCCGAGCAGCACGGGGCCGGGCTCACCGTGCTGGCCGTCGGCAGCTGGCTCGACCAGCAGCCGCAGATGGCCCGGCGGATCCTGGACGGCGGCCACGAGCTGGGCAACCACACCCAGAACCACCAGAACATCTCCACCATGGCCCCGGACCGGGCGCGCGCCGAGATCGCCCAGTGCGCGGAGCGGCTGCAGCGGCTCACCGGCTCGATCGGCCGCTGGTTCCGCCCCTCGGCCGCCCAGTACGCGACGCCGATGGTGCGGGAGCAGGCGAAGGCGGTCGGGTACGAGCACGTGCTCGCCTTCGATGTGGACCCGCGCGACTACGCCGACCCGAGCGCCGCCGAACTGCAGCGCCGGGTGCTCGGCTCGGTGCGCGGCGGCTCGGTGGTCGCCCTGCACCTGGGCCACCGCTGCACGGTCGACGCGCTGCCCGGCATCCTCGACGGCCTCGGCAGGGCCGGCCTCACCCCGGTGACCGCGAGCCGCCTCTGCGCGTGAGGGCCCGGCGGCGCTCAGCCCATCGGGTCGTCGGGCCCGTACGGGCGCAGCCGCAGGGTGCGGGCGTCCGCCTCGCGGATCTCCCCGGCGCGGCGGACGATCTCCTCCAGGTTGTCCCGTCCGGCGTGCAGGAAGCGCCCGTGCAGCCCGTCGAAGCGTCCGCGGGCGGCGTCCACGGTGACGGCGACCATGTACGGGATGGAGCCCCACTCCGTGGTGCCGGCGAACATCGGCATGCCGGCGGTCATGTCGGTCTCGACCGCGCCGGGGCTGATGTCGAGGATCACCACGTGGTGCTCGGCGAGCGAGTCGGCGAGGTTGTCGGAGAGCTGGAGCAGCGCGCCCTTGGAGGTGGCGTACGCGGTGTAGTGGCCGTCGGGGCGCAGCGCGAAGCCGGAGTTGAGGTTGACGACGCGGCCGCGGCCGCGGCGGACCATGCCGGGCAGGACGCAGCGCAGCAGGTTGTAGGGGCCGCGCAGGTTGACCTCGACGACCTGCCACCACTGGTTGACGTCGGTCTCCCAGAGCGGGACCTCGGCGGCGTCGATCTGGCCGGCGTTGTTGACCAGCAGGTCGACGGGGCCGAGGTCGCGTTCGACGACGCGGACGGCCTCGCGGACCGAGCCGGGGCGGGTGACGTCGGCGGCGACGGCGACGCCGCGCGAGCCGTGCCGCACGCACTCCTTGAGGGTGTCGGTGAGCGTCTCCTGGGTGCGTCCGACGAGGCCGACGGCCATGCCCTCGGCGGCGAGGCCGATGGCCGTCTCCCGGCCGATGCCGCGGCCTGCGCCGGTGACCAGGGCGACCTGTCCCGTGAGCGATCCCGTCGGCATGCCCGTGCTCCCTCCGTGCGTGCGGGGCCACCCGCGGCCCGGCCCCGCATTCTGTCGCCCGGCGGGCCGGGGCGGGGCGGGAGCGCACCCGCGACGCGGGCGGGCCCACCCGTTCGGGGGAAGGCCCGGGGTGGCGGGTCCCCCGGGGGAGGGGATGACCTACTCGTCGGTAGGGAGTAGTAACGTCGTCGGGACGGTGCACCGGTCCGCACATACCGGGTGCCGAACCGCCGGACAACAGCTGCTGGGCCATTTCGCTGGGCGACCCCCAGCACCACCGAAGGGCAACTGAGTGAGTGACATCGCGCGCGTCGGAGTGATCGGCTGCGGACTCATGGGGTCGGGCATCGCGGAGGTGTTCGCCCGGGCGGGGCTGGACGTCCTGGTCGCCGAGGCCACCGGGGAGGCGCTGGAGTTCGGGCGCGCCCGGCTGACCAACTCGCTGGACACCGCGGTCACCCGCGGCAAGCTGACGGAGGAGGAGCGCGACGGGGCGCTGTCCCGGCTGGCGTTCACCGTGGACCTGGCGGACTTCGCGGACCGCGACCTGGTGGTCGAGGCGGTCGCCGAGCGCGAGGACGTCAAGGTGAAGATCTTCGAGACGCTGGACCGGGTGGTGGAGCGCCGGGACGCGATCCTCGCCTCGAACACCTCCTCGATCCCGATCGTGAAGCTGGCCGCCGCCACCTCGCGCCCGGAGCAGGTGATCGGCCTGCACTTCTTCAACCCGGCGCCGGTGCAGAAGCTGGTCGAGGTGATCCCGACCCTGACCACCTCGGCCGCCACCACCGACCGGGTGGAGGCGTTCGCCACCGAGGTGCTGCACAAGACCCCGATCCGCGCCCGCGACCGGGCCGGCTTCGTGGTGAACGCGCTGCTGGTGCCGTACCTGCTGTCGGCGGTGCGGATGTTCGAGTCGGGCGTGGCGACCGCCTCCGACATCGACAAGGGCATGGAGGCGGGCTGCGCCCACCCGATGGGCCCGCTGCGGCTGTGCGACCTGATCGGCCTGGACACCATCGTGTCGATCGCCGAGTCCATGTACGACGAGTACAAGGAGCCGCTGTATGCCGCTCCCCCGCTGCTGTCGCGGATGGTGGACGCGGGCCTGCTGGGCCGCAAGTCCGGCCGCGGCTTCTACGACTACACCGCCACCGCCTGACACCGGCGGCGGGAGGCCCGTCGACGCCCGGGTCCTCCCGCCGCCGTGCGGCGGGCGGTCAGCTGTTGATGACGTAGCTGTCGCCGTAGACCTTCCACTTCAGCGGCGGGTTGAGGTCGAAGTTCTTCGCGTTGAGGAAGACCAGCTGCTCGGTGTCGACCCGGCTGGTGTCGGCGTGCGCCTCCTCCTGCTTCATGACGACCTTGCGGGCCTCCAGGAAGGCCTTGAGGTAGGTGGCCTCGTCGCCGCCCTGGGCGGGGGACTTGGCCTTCTTCAGGGCGGCGGCGCGGATGCCGCCGAAGCTGTCGGAGCTGGTGCCGGGGCCGTGCATGACGATGGCGTCGTAGTAGATGAACTGGCCGAGCGCGCGCAGCCCGTCGGCCTTGGCCTGCTTGACCGAGGGGTTGAAGTAGACCCGGTCGCGCTCCTCGTTCTGGGCCTGCTGGAAGACGGTGTCCTTGGCGGCGGTGGCCCAGTCGCGCTCGAAGGCGGAGCCGAGGCCGGAGTGCGAGTCGGTGCCGTTGACCTTGCGCAGCGCCGGGAGGTACTTGGCGAGGATGTTGCCCGGCTTCAGGTCGGTGTAGTGCTCGACGAGTTCGAGCATGTCGCCGGTGCCGGAACAGAAGCCGATGATGCCGGCGGTGTAGCCGCGGCCGTCGTTGATGTCCTCGATGTACTTGTACTGGGCCTTCCAGTCGAGGGAGGAGTTCTCCGCGCTGGACACCAGCTGCATGGCGATGTCCTTCTTGTGCGGGTCGTCCAGGCCCACGGCGGCGAGCCGGACGGTTCCGGCGGCGGGGGCTGCGTGGACGGCGCCGGCGGCCGCGACGGTGGCGGGGGCGGCGACCAGCAGGGCGGCGAGGGCGAGGCGGGCGGTGCGGGCGGTGCGGTGCTGGGTACGCATCTGACGCTCCGTTTCCCTGGCCCGGACATGGGGGCACCCGGGCTCGTGAGAGTTAGGAAAGTTTCCTAACTTGATTGAAGCGTTCACGCCGGGCGCGGCGCAAGGGGATTGCCCGCAAGGGCACGCGAAAGGGGGCCCCGGCC
>NZ_JBHVER010000201.1:0-14668 GCF_042802195.1 Kitasatospora sp. NPDC057500
GCGCCTGCGGGCCCGCCCTCCCCCCCCCCCCGCCCCCCCCGGCCGGGCGCCGCCTCCACCCCGCCCCCGCGGGCGGGCCGGGGCGCCCGCCCGGGCCGCCCGGCCCCCCGCGCGGCCGCGGCGACGGCCCGCGCTACGGCAGCTCCAGCGCCTGCCACTCGAACCCGTCACCCCACCCGGGCTCCCGCCGCGCCCAGGCGGTCATGGCGGCGATCACCGGCTCCGCGTCGTCGAGGACCACTTGGAAGTGCCTGTCCGGGCCGCCGTCGCGGTACTCCAACGTGTACTCCTCCCCCTCCTCGTGCCACACCTGGACGTACACGTCCGGCTCATCGGGTATCCGCTCGACGACCAGGAACCGGTCCCGCTTCGCACCGATCCGCCGCACCAGGCCCGCCAGTGCCTCGACGCTCGGCTGCGGGTGGCCCTCGTCGTTCTCCGTCCGCACCGTGATCTCCAACATGACCGCAGATCCTGGCACGGACCTCTGACAACGCCCCCGAGGAGGACCACCGCGCGGGCCCGGACCAGGCGGTCCGGGCTCTTGGGGCGGGGCTCGGGACAGGGGCGGGAGAGGCGGGAGGGGGCGGGAGAGGATCGGGAGGGGCGCGGGACCCCTCAGACTCCGCGCCGGGCGGCCAGTGCGCCCTCGTCGATCGCCGACTCCAGTGCGGCGTGGTCGGCGGCGGTGCGGTCGGCGTACTGGAGGGCGAAGTCGGCGACGGCCTCGGCGAAGGTGTCCGAGCCGCCGAGGTAGCCGGCGATGGCGATCCGGTCGCCGGAGCGGGCGTGGGCGCGGGCCAGGGCCCGGCCGCAGAGGTCTGCGTAGGCGCGCAGGTCACGGGGGGTCATGCCGGCGACGTCGGCGGAGCCCTTCATGTCGCGCAGCTGGCGGCCGTAGAAGTACCGGCCGGCCGGGCCGGTGGTCCAGCCGAGGAAGATGTCGCTCGCCGCCTGGAGCAGGCGCTGGCCGGTGACCACGCGGTGCCCGCCGTGCGCCACCGGGGCCTCGGCGGCCGGGCGGGTGGCGGGCAGGTGCTGCTCCAGGACGGACCGCCCGGCCTCCTTGATCTGGAGGAACAGCGGGTCGCGTTCGTCGCGGCCCTCCAGCAGGAGGATGAAGCAGCGGGTGCCGACGCTGCCGACGCCGACCACCTTGCGGGCGGCGTCGGCCAGCCGGAAGCGGTCGAGCAGGACCCGGCGGTCCTCGGCGAGGGTGGCCCGGTAGTCGCCGAAGATCTTGCCGACCCGGCGCAGTTCCTCGCGCGGGACGGGTTCCAGCAGCGGCGGGTCGCTGACGATCCGGCGCCGGCCGTCCTCGCCCTTCTCGGTGAGCTTGCCGAAGGCCTGGAGGCTGGTGCGGCGGCGGGCCTTGTCGAGGGTGGCCTCGACGCGCTTGCGGCGGCTCCTGCGGACCAGCGGCAGGAGGTCGTCGGTGTCGATCCGGGCGTACCAGACGTCGAGTTCGCCGAGGCCGGCGAGCCGGCGCATGGCGAGGGCGTAGCCCTGCGCGGCGGTGAGCGCGGCCCGGCGGGCGCGGTCGTCGCCGTGGCCGTTGTCGCGGGCGGCGACGGCGACGCTGGCGGCGAGTCGTTTGACGTCCCATTCGAAGGGGCCGGGGTAGGTCTCGTCGAAGTCGTTGACGTCGAAGAGCAGCGCCCGCTCCGGGGAGGCGTACACGCCGAAGTTCAGCAGGTGGGCGTCGCCGCAGAGTTGGACGGTGATGCCGGTCTCGGGGACGGCCGCGAGGTCGGCGGCCATCACGGCGGCGGCGCCGCGCAGGTAGGCGAACGGCGAGTCGGCCATCCGTCCGTAGCGGATCGGGTTGAGGTCGGTGAGCCGGTCCTCGGCCTGCCCCGCCAGGACGGCCAGCGGGTCGGGCCGGTCGGCGGCGGGTATCCAGCGGCCGTGGGCGGAGCGCGGGATGCGGTCGCGCGCGGCCCGGCCGCGCCGCCGGCGTTCGGTCGGACTGGTCATCTGCGACTCCTCGACGTGGCGCTCCGGAGGCACGGCGCTCCGGGCGGACCGGCGAACCGGCCCTCCGGGTGACGCTAGGGCAGCGGCGGCGGGACGGCATGTCGGGGCGCGGGCCCTGGCGCGCGAACGCAAGGGCGGGCGTCCGGGACGCCCGCCCACGCTCCGCCGAACGGGTGACGGCGGCTTCGCCCGTCACTCCACGACGAAGTCCGCCATCATCGCCATGTCCTCGTGCTCCAGGTTGTGGCAGTGCACCATGTACGCCCCCGGGTAGTCGGCGAACCGCACCAGCACCTCAACCGCCTCCGCCGGCCGCAGGTCCACGGTGTCCTTCCAGCCCTCGTCGTACGGGCCCGGGTCGCGGCCGTTGCGCGACAGCACCTGGAAGGAGTTCAGGTGCACGTGGACGGGGTGGTGGACGTCGCTGAAGAACCGCCAGATCTCCGTGTCGCCGAGCGCCGGACGGGCCAGCGCGCGGCCGGGCCGGTAGGACTGGTTGTTGATCGTCCAGTCGCCGTCACGGCTGCGCCGGAAGCCGAAGACCCGGGTGGCGACGGCGGCCTCGGGGTCGAGCCGTTCGAGGGTGCAGAGCCGCTCGGGCACGGCCGAGTCGTCGCCCACCGGGCTCGATCCGACCTCGAAGAGCATCACCTCCTCGGTCCTCCCGCCGCCGAAGCGGTTCATCAGCCGGACCGAACTGCCGGGCGGGTAGCGGGAGAAGTCCACCACCAGGTCGAAGCGCTCGGCGGGCGCGATCTCGACGGCGTCGTGCGCGACGGGCTCCTCCAGCAGGCCGCCGTCGGAGCCGATCTGGACGAGCGCGTCACCGCCGGGCGGCTGCGGGTCGAGCTCCAGCCGGTAGAGCCGGGCGTTGGAGGCGTTGAGCAGGCGCAGCCGGTAGCGGGCCCGGTCCACCTCGGCGCGCGGCCAGGGGGCGCCGTTGACCAGGACGACGTCCCCCAGGACGCCGTTCATGTACGCGTCGGTGACGCCCGGGACGGCGAGGTCGGGGTCGGTGGCGGGGTAGGCGAAGGAGCCGTCGGCGGCGAAGGCCCGGTCGGCGAGCATCAGCGGCAGGTCGCGGTCGCCGCGCGGCAGCGGCAGGGCGTCCTCCTCGTCGTCGTGGACCAGGTGGAAGCCGGTCAGGCCGCGCCAGATCGCCGGGCCGGTGAAGCCCATCCGGTGGTCGTGGTACCAGAGGGTGGCGGCGCGCTGGTGGCCCGGGTAGGTGTAGTCGCGGGCGCCGGTGAGGATGCGGCCGGTGTCCTCGTCGACGTCCATGCCGGCCATCGGGTGCCCGGTGGCGTGGGCGGCGGGGTGGTCGTCGGACGCGCCGGCCGGGAGCAGCAGGTCCACCGGGTAGCCGTCGCTCTCCGCCGGGGTGTGGCCGCCGTGCAGGTGGACCACGGTGGGCACCGGCAGCTCGTTGCGGTGGCTCACCACGGTCCGGCGGCCGGAGCGGGCGGAGATCGTCGGGCCGGGGTAGGTGCCCCCGTAGGTCCAGGCCTCGGTGCGCAGGCCGGGCAGGATCTCCAGCGCGGCGACCTGCTGGGTGAGCTCGTAGTAGTCCGCGGTGCCGTCGGAGCGGACCGGGGCGAGCACGGCCGGCACCGGGAGCGGCACCTCGAAGGGGTCCGGCAGCGGGACCTCGCTGCGCAGCAGCCGGCCCGGGCGGCCCTCGGCCAGCAGCCGGGCGGTGGCGGGGACGGCGAAGGCCCCGAGGGCGCCGGCACCGAGCACGGCGGCGCCGGCGCCGAGGAACCGGCGGCGCTTCACGGCGCCACCTCCACCGGGCCGCTGCCGGCGCCGGCCCCCGTGCCGGAGGGCCGGGGCAGCCGGCCCGATCCCTCCTCGACCGCCACCGGCGCGGGCACGGCCACGGGCGCCGTCAGCGGCAGCCGCCAGGCGCCGACCAGGCAGAACAGGTGCGCGCTGACCAGCAGCACGCCCAGCGTGACGTGCACGCCGACCGCCCGCTCGTAGCCGGTCCCGGTCTGCGCCCCGTCCGCCAGCAGCAGCAGTGCCGCCGCCGCGAGCGGCCACCACGGCCCGCGCTCCCCCGCCGGCCCGGTGGCCCGGCGCACCAGCGCGGCCACCGGCAGTTGGACGATCAGCACGCCGCCCAGTGCCGTCGCGGCCGCCTCGTGCGCCCGCAGCGCCTCGTAGTGGCCGTTCAGGAAACCCGCGGCCAGCACCGTCCCGGCCAGCACCAGCGCGGCCGAGGCCGTCGCGGTGCCCCGCAGCAGGAGCCGCGGCAGGCGGACCGCCGGGGGCGCCGGCGGACGGCCCGACGCACGCGCCGAGGGGAACAGCGGCAGGCGGGGCGTACGGATCACCGGGGGACTGCTCAACGGTCGGCCTTCTCTCTGCCGGGCGCGCCGGGGCGCGGTGGGCGCGCACGCCGGGGAGGCGGGCATGCCGGACGCGCTCGGCGCGAGGGGTGTGGGCGGGACAGGCGCCACGGGCACGCGGCACCGGAACGGGCGCGGGCCGCGGGCGCGGCTGATCACCCCTCAACTATCCGTGCGCCGCCGTCGCTTTCAGGCCGACGACCCCGTTCTCCCGTCTGTTCAGCGCGGCTTTGTCACCCGAACGGGCGGTGCGCCACCCCGCGCGCACCGCCCGTGCACGCCCCCGGAAGGCAGAAGGCCCCGGATGGTGAAGGACCTCGGAAGGCAGGGGATCCCGGAAGGCAGCGGGTCCCGGAAGGCAGGGGATCCCGGAAGGCAGGGGATCCCGGAAGGCAGAGGGCCCCGGCCCACCGGCGACACCCCCGTCGTCGCCGGTGGACCGGAGCCCGGCCCCGTGGGTCCTGCCCCTGTTCCCCGCCGCTACTGCTTCCCGCCGCTCGCGGCCACCGGGCTCAGCCGCAGCAGCGCCCGGGCCGGCAGCCCCGTCGCGGCCAGGCAGAGCACCACCGCGCCGGCCGCCAGCGGCAGCGCCGTCCCGGCCGGGACGTGCGGCGTCACTCCGGCGATGCCCCGGGTGATCGGCACCAGGGTGAGCCAGGCGATCACCGAGCCGATGCCCAGCCCGGCCGCGGCCACCAGCAGCGCCTCCCAGCGCATCATGTGGCGCACCTGCCGCCGGGTGGTACCGGCCAGCCGCAGCAGCGCCACCTCGCGGCGCCGGTCCAGCACCGTCATGACCAGGGTGTTGGCGGCCGTGACGGCGGCGAACCCGCCCAGCACGCCGGCCATCACGGCGTTCGCCCAGGAGCCCATCTCCTGCGACTTGTCGGCCTGCGCCGCGAAGCCCGCCCGGTCGGTCACCGTCAGGCCGGGGACGCCGAGGCCGGACAGGCCCTTGGCGACGGCGGCCCGGTCGGCGCCGGGCGCGTCCGCGACCAGCACCTGGTGGTCGTAGGCGGCGGTGACGTGCTCCGCGACCGCCGCCCGGGGCAGCAGCACCTGGCCGAAGCCGAGCCCGCGCTCGTAGGTGGCGACCACCAGGGCCTTCGCCGGCGTACCGTCGCCGAGCCAGAACGGGACGCGCTCGCCGACCTCCACGCCCAGCGCGGAGGCCAGGTCGGTGGAGAGCGCGACGGTGTCGGTGGTGCGGCCCAGCCCGTCCAGCGAACCGTTGCGCACGCCGAGGTCGAGCACCTTGGGGAGCCGGGACGGGTCGCCGGTGATGCCCAGCGCGGTGGCGGAGAGCAACTGGTCGCCGGTCCGGTAGACGATGCCGGTGCGCAGTACGCCGACGGCCGCGTCCACTCCGGGCACCCCGGCCGCCCGCTCGACGACGCCGGCCGTGGCGGGCGTCCCGTTGGTCCCCGGCCCGGTCGCTCCCGGTGCGGTCGTCCCCGGCCCGGTCGCTCCCGGCGCCGCGACCGGAAGGCCGGGGCCGGTGGAGCCGAGCACGTGGTCGGCGGTGATGCCGGCGCGCACCTGCTCGCCGGTCTCGTGCCGGATGGTGCTCTGCATGAACAGCAGCGTGCCGCAGAAGCCGGTGACCATCACGATCGGCGTGATCGCGGAGGCCAGCCGGCGGGCGTTGGCCCGGGCGTTGTCGGCCGCCAGCGAGCCGGGCGCGCCGCCCGCCCGCAACGGCAGGCCGAGCACCCAGGCCGCGGCGCGGGCCACCCACGGACCGAGCAGGGCGACCGCGACCAGGAAGGACATCACCACGCCGAGCGCGGTGTTGGCGGCGTTCTCGCCGTCCAGGCCGGCGGCGACACCGGCCAGCACCACGCCGCCGGCCGTGAACACCACGCCCAGCAGGGTGCGGACGATGCCGAGGCGGGCCGGTTCGACGGCCGCCGCGCCCAGCGCCTGGCCGGCCCGCATCCGCGCGGGGCGGCGGGAGGCGAAGTAGCCGGCGGCGAGGGCGGCCAGGGTGCACGCGGCGACGGCGACGAGCATCGGGATCGGCCCGACGGACAGCTCGACGTCCGCCGGAACGGCGCCGCGCTCCACCATCCCGTCGAACCACCAGCGGGCCAGGCCCACGCCGGGCAGGATGCCGAGCGCGGCGGCGAGCGGCGCGACCAGCATCGCCTCGGTGGCGATGGTGCGGCGGATCTGGCGCGGAGTGGCGCCGACGGCGCGCAGCAGGGCGAACTCGCGGGCCCGCTGACCGGTCGCCAGGGCGACGGTGGAGACGACCACGAACACGGCCGTCATGGTGGCGGTGCCGCCGAAGGAACCGCCGAGGGCGATGAGCATCACCCTGCCGTCGTTGAGCAGGGGCTGCTCGACGACGCCGCGCCCCTTGCCGGTCCACACCTCGGCGGCGCCGCCGACGGCCTGCTTCACCTGGGCGGTGAGGGCCTTGCGGTCCACGCCCTCGCGGGGCTGGACGGCGATGGCGTCGACCCGGCCGGGGTGGCCGGAGAGGCGGTCGGCCTGCTCGTCGGCGAACCAGGCGGTGGGGCCGGCCTGCTGGGAGGCGGCGAGGCCGGCGATCCGGTAGGTGCCGGTGCCGCCGGGGGCGGTCAGCGCCACGGTGGCGCCCGGCGCGAGGTTGGCGGCGCGCGCCGTATCGGCGTCCAGCACCACCTCCCCCGCGCCGGGGGCCCGGCCCTCGACCAGCTTGTCCTGCGGGCCGGCGATGCCGAGCGCGGCGAAGCCGCGGCCGGTGAGCGCTCCCGCCGGGCCCTGGGGCGTCCCGCTCTGCAACGGGAACGCGGTGTCCGGGCGGGCGGCCGCGACGCCGGGCTGTGCGGCGACGTCGGCCACCAGCCCCACGTCCACCCGGGCCCGCTCGGACAGCGGCTGCTCGTGGGTGTCGGAGTCGTCGTTCGTCTTGTAGGTGATGGAGACGTTCGGATCGGCGGCCACCACGACCGGCGCCTCGGCGTACCGGACGGACGGCACCGAGGCGGTGATGCCGGTCTGCAGCAGCGTGCCGCAGGCCATGACCACGGTGGCGGCGAACAGCAGCGCGACGAAGGTGCCGACGAAGGACGCCGGGCGGAACCGCACCGAGGCGCGGGCGAGTCCGTTGCTCATGCCGCCGCCCCCACCCGACGCGCGGTCAGGGTGACCATCCGCTCCGCGATCGTCTTCGGGTCCGGGTGGTACAGCTCGTCGGCGAACGCGCCGTCGGCCAGGAAGACCACCCGGTCGGCGAACGAGGCGGCCACCGGGTCGTGCGTCACCATGACGACGGTGGCGCCCATGGTGTCCACCGCGCGCCGCAGCAGGCCGAGCACCTCGTGCGCGGTCGTGGTGTCCAGCGCGCCGGTCGGCTCGTCCGCGAACAGCACGTCCGGGGCGGTGATCAGCGCACGGGCGATCGCCACCCGCTGCTGCTGACCGCCCGACAGCTCCCCGGGCCGCCTGCGGCCGAGGTCGCCGAGGCCGACCTGGGCCAGCAACTCCTTGGCCTTGGCGCGGTCCTGGCGCACCCCGGCGAGGCGCTGCGGGAGCAGCACGTTCTGCAGCACGGTCAGCGAGGGCAGCAGGTTGAAGGACTGGAAGACGAAGCCGATCCGGTCGCGGCGCAGCCTGGTGAGCCGGTCCTCGCTCAGCCGGGTGATCTCCTCTCCGCCGAGGTACACCTCGCCGGCGGTCGGCCGGTCCAGGCCGGCCGCGCACTGCAGGAAGGTGCTCTTGCCGGAGCCCGACGGTCCCATGACGGCGGTGAAGGTGCCGTGGCCGAGCGCCAGGTCGATGCCGCGCAGGGCGTGCACGGTCTCGCCGCCCCGGCCGTAGCTGCGCCGGACGCCGCGCAGCTCGATCGCGGCGTGGGCGGCGGGGCGCCCGGTCGGCTCGGGCTGGGGGCGGGATCGGCGGGGTGCCATGGTGGGGCCTTCCTTCGTGGATCGTCGCTGGTCGTCGACGTGTTCCAGGCTAGGAAGGCGGGGTGCGGCGGACCATCCGGGCCGCTGGCGGACCAGGGGTGGGGTTATCCCCCCGTCCGTACTCCGGGTGACGCCAGTCGACGACCGGCGCCGGTCGGATCCACGCCGGTCGGATCCACGCGGGGCGGATCGACTCCGGCCGGATCCGCACTGGTCAGATCCGCTCCGGCGCGACCTCCTCGTAGGCGGCGCGCAGTTCGGCGACCACCGGGTGGGCCGGGTCGAGGGCCGTGCCGTCGATGGCGGCGAGCGGGCGGACGCCGACGCCCGCGTTGACGGCGACGGCCGCGACGAAGCGGCCGAGGTCGTCCACGGTGACGGGGCCGCGCCGCTGCGGGCCGCGGTGGGCGCCGGTGAGCAGGGCCGCGGTGACACCGGGCAGCGCGGCGGCCTCCGGCCAGACCAGCTCGCGGCCGTCGTACAGGGCGAGGTTCCAGGTGGCGCCCTCGGTGACGCGGCCCGTCCCGTCGATCAGCAAGGCGTCGTCGTAGCCGTCGAGCTGGGCGAGGCGGCGCTGGTGCAGCAGGCCGAACAGGCCGACGTGCTTCACCTCCGGCAGCTCGCGCCGGTACGCGGCCGTGCGCACCCGCAGCGGCCCGGGCGCGGCGGCCGGCGCCGGGCGGGTGGTGACCAGCAGGTGCGGCACGGCGGGGGCGGAGGGGCGCTCCAGGCCGAGCGCCGGGTCGAACACGGTGACCCGGACGATCACCGGTGCGCCGTCGTCCGGCAGCGCCCGGCGGATCCGGGCGCGCGCCTCCTCCCGGTCCAGCGCGGCGCCGAACACCGTGCGGCAGTCGCGCACCAGCCGGTCCAGGTGCAGCGCGAGGCCCCGGGTGCGGCCGGCCTCGGCGCGCAGGGTGGTGAAGTGCCCGTAGTTGAGCAGGCCCAGGGCCGCCAGCCGGGCGGGGTCGGCGGGGGCGCCGTCGATCTCGATCTCTGCCATGGCGTCGAGTCTCCCAGGACCGCCCCCGTCGACGAACCCGGTGCTACGCGGTGAGCGCGGGCCGCGGCAGCACCCCGGCGGCCCTGCCGTCCACCAGCACCAGCACGCCCGGGTGTTCCGCCCCGAGCGCCGCGCGGGCCTCCGCCGGCGACTGCCCGACGCCCACCGCCGGCAGCGCCGGACCGAGCAGGGCGCCCAGCGGAGCGTCCGGCTCGGCGGTGCCGTCCGCGAGCGCAGCCGCCAGCACCTCCCGGGACACCGAGCCCACCACCTCCGCCGCGCTCACCCCGTACGGGCGCGCCGCCCGCGCCAGGACCGCCGGGGCGACGCCGCCCGGCACGCCGCGCAGCGCCCGCACCGCCCCGCCGACCGTCGCGCCCGCGTCCACGGTGACCAGCGGACCGGCGCCGGCGAGCAGCGGCCGCAGGCTCTCCGTCCCTTCCAGGAAGCCCCACTGGCGCATCCACGCGTCGCTGTGCACCTTGGACAGGTAGGAGCGGCCCGAGTCCGGCAGCAGCACCACGACCAGGTCCTCCGGCCCCAGCCGGCGTGCCACCCGCAGCGCCGCCGCCACCGCCGTGCCGGACGACGGCCCGGCCAGGATGCCCTCCTCGCGCGCCAGCCGGCGCGCCGTCAGCAGCGACTCGCGGTCCGGGATGCGCTCGAAGGCGTCCGCGACGTCCTCGCGGTAGGCCTGCGGCCAGCGGTCCTCGACGGTGTCGGGGTGGATGAAGTGGCCGATGCTCTCGACGTAGTACGGGCTGCCGTCCCCGCCACCGTAGACGGAGCTCTCGGGGTCGGCGCCGATCACCCTGACCCTGCCGCCGGACACCTCCTTCAGGTGGTGGCCGGTGCCGGTGATGGTGCCGCCGGTGCCGACGCCCGCGACGAAGCGGGTCACCCGGCCTCCGGTCTGCGCCCAGATCTCGGGGCCGGTGGTGCGGCTGTGGGCGTCGGGATTGGCCTGGTTGTCGTACTGGTCGGCGAGCCAGGCTCCCGGGGTCTCCTCCGCGAGCCGGCGGACGACGTTGAACAGGTGCGCCGGGTCCTCCAGCGGGACGGCGGTCGGGGCGAGCACCACCTCGGCGCCGTACGCCCGCAGGATGTCCGCCTTCTCCGGCGCCGCCCGGTCGGCCACCCCCGCGATCACCCGGTACCCGCGCTGGCGGCCGACGATGGCCAGGCCGATGCCGGTGTTGCCCGAGGTCGCCTCCACGATCGTCCCGCCGGGCGTGAGCAGCCCGTCCCGTTCGGCGGCCAGCACCATGGACAGCGCGGCGCGGTCCTTCACGCTGCCGCCGATGCTGAGGAACTCGGCCTTGGCGTAGACCGGCGCGGCGAGGCCGGCGCCGAGCCGGGCGAGGCGGAACAGGGGTGTCCCGCCGATCGCGTCGAGTACGGATTCGTGCACGGCGGGCCTGGTGGGCATGGCGGGCTCCTCGACTCGGTGTACTGCGGGCGGTGTTGACGGGTGTGCGGCCGGCGGGTGCCCGCCTCAGAGGGTCGGCGCACCGTCCGACGGACGGGGAGCCGCAGCCGGACGGGGAGCCGCAGCCGGGCGGGGAGCGGCGTCCGACGGGCGGGGAGCGGCGTCCGGTCGGGATCCGTCCGCCTGGCGGGGCACGCCGGGCAGGGCCGGAACGGCCGGGGGTCGGCCGGGTGTGACCACCGTACGGCCCGCCGCGCGGGCGGACCCCTCGATCTGCGCGATCCGGTAGGCGAGGCCCTCCGGTTCACCGGTGTCGGCCCAGCGCCAGGCCTCCGCCCACCACTGCGGACCGCGCACCAGCGGGCGGCCCGCGAGCGCGAGGTGCAGGGCGAGCGTGGAGCGGGCGTAGCCGTGCACCCAGCCGTCACTCTGCCGGTAGGCGGCGGTCTCGTCCAGGCGCAGCCGGCCGCCCTCGCTGCCGGCGGCGAGTAACGGGGTCCAGTCCGCCTCGGACGGGACCGGGGACGGGCGGTCGGTGACCAGCAGCACCAGGCGCCCGTCCTCCTCCTGGACACGGTAGGGCGGGAGTTGGGGCATCCGGGCGAGGCCGATGGCGTGCTTCCAGGAGACCGTCCACAGGCCTCGGCGCAGGTAGTAGCGGACGGCGTGCTGCCAGGTCCAGTCCGCCTCCAGCCGGTAGCCGGGTAAGCCCTCGGCGGTGGCGGCCCGGTAGACCTGGTCGAGGGCGGCCGCCGCCAGGCCGCGACCGCGCGCGGAGGGGCGGAGGTAGAGCGAGGAGACGGCCAACTGGCCCGGGCCCCTGGTCCAGTTGTCGACGGCGACGGTGCCGACGGGCTCGCGGGCGCCGGCGTCCAGCAGCCAGTACCGGCGGCGGCACAACTCGTCGCCGGGCCACTCGCGGCCGCTCTCGCCGAGCCGTTCACGCAGCCGGCGCTCCTCGGCCGGACCGATTCCGTCCGGATCGACGCACTCGCCCAACTCGCCCTCGGCGCACGAGGCGAGGTCCCAGAGCGCGAATCCGCGCCCCTCCCCCTCCCCCTCCCCCACCGCCCGCACGCCGGACGCCGCCGCCAACCGCTCCTGCGCCCGCCCGACCACCGCATCCCAGGACCTCGCCACGCGGTCCACGATAGCGAGCAACCTGCACCGAACGTAATTCGGTAGACACCGAACGTGAGATCGGATACGAATTCCGTTGTTCGGAAAGTCGGCCGACGAGACGAGCACGAGCACGAGAACGAGCACCAGAACAAGAACGAAGGCCCGGGACGAGGAGGAGCCCACTCACATGCACACCGACCGCACCCACGACGCGATCCCCCGGACCCGCGGGCCGCCCCGCCCACCCGCCCGGTGGTAGGGGAAACCCGACCAGAGGACTCGACCTGACCGTCATGACCCCGCCGAGCTGCGCCGCTGCAATGAAGTGGTGCCGATTCACCGAGCCCGTACCCCGCTTTCACCCGCCCACAGCCGTACCGACCGCGTCCGCCGCGTCCCCCGTCCACCGGGTTCCTCCGGTCCGCCCCGCCCACCCGGCGGGCGGAGGGCGCTGTGGTGCGGCGGCTGGCTGGTCGCAGCCGGGTGGGCGGGGGCGTTCCCGCTCGCCTCCGGGCTGGGACCGCACCGGAGTTGGGGACTGCTCGCGGCCGTGGGGTACCTGGTGGCGGCGGTCACCGTGCTCACGCTGCCCTCGCGTTGGGCACGCGCCGGCTCGGTGGCGGTCGCGCTGACCGGTGCGGTCCTCGCGCCGCTGCTCGTCCTGGTCGTGACCGGGCACGGGCAGAGCGAGGTCGCCGTCATCGAACGGTCGGGCGAGCTGCTGCTCCGGCACGGGACGCCGTACCTGGCCGAGCCGCGGACGGTCGCGGAGTACACCCCCTACCTGCCCGGGATGGCACTGTTCGGGCTGCCCCGCGCCCTGTTCGGAGCGGACGGGTGGCCGGCCCGGCTACTCGGCGACGCCCGTCTCTGGTGCGCCGCCGTGTTCCTCGGCTGCCTGGCCGCCGCTGTCCGACCGCCCCGCCACGACGGGCGTGCGGTCGGCCTGCGTGCGACCGTCGGCGACGGCCCGAACGTGCCCGTACTCGCGGTGGCGGCGCTCGTCGCCTCGCCGCTGGTCGCGCTGCCGCTCTGCGCCAGCGGGGTCGACCTGCCGCTGACCGGCCTCTGCGTGCTCGCGGTCGCCCTGGCCGGCCGGGGCCGGCCGTTCGCCACCGGGTCGGCCCTCGCACTGGCCTGCGCGCTCAAGTGGACGGCCTGGCCCGCGGTCGCGGTGGCGGTCGCCCTGCTCGCCGCCACCGCCGGACGCCGGGCAGCCCTGCGAGCGCTCGCCACCGCCGCCGTCGGCACGGCCGCGCTCGTCCTCCCCTGCGCGCTGCGCGCACCGGGGCCACTGATGGAGCAGGTGTTCGCCTTCCCCACCGGTCGCGGCGCGCTGCCCACCCCGGCGAGCAGCCCGCTGCCCGGCCGCCTGCTCGCCGGGCTCGGCCCCGGCGGCTGGTACGCGGCGCTCGGCCTGCTGCTGCTCGCCGGACTCGCCGTCGCCGTGTCCCTCCTCCGGCACCCGCCCCGGAACGCCGTCGCCGCCACCGACCGGCTCGCCCTCGGCCTCGCCCTGGCGTTCCTGCTCGCTCCCGCCGGCCGCTTCGGCTACCTCGCCCTGCCCGCCGTCCTGGCCCTCGTCCCCCGACTGTCCCGGCTGTCCCGGCTGTCCCGCCTCCGCCGCGTTCCCCGCCCTTCCCGCCCGGTCCTCGCGCGTTCCGCCCCGGCCGCAGCCCCTCGCCCCCGCACACCCCAGGTGGTCCCCGTCCCATGACCGGCACGCTCATCGTCACCAACGACTTCCCGCCCCGGCAGGGCGGCATCGAGACCTTCGTCCACGCCGTGGCCACCCGGCTGCCCGCCGAGGAGGTCGTCGTCTACACCTCGGACGAACCGGGCGCCGCCCGCCACGACGCCGCGCTCCCGTTCCCGGTGATCCGCGACCGCTCCCGGATGCTCCTCCCCACGCCCCGGGTGACCCGCCGGGCCGCCGAACTCGCCCGGGCACACGGCTGCGACCGGGTCTGGTTCGGCGCCGCCGCCCCGCTCGCCGCGATGACCCCGGCGCTGCGCCGGCAGGCCCCCGGCATCCGGCGGACCGTCGCCACCACGCACGGCCACGAGATCTGGTGGGCCCGCACCCCCGTCGCCCGGCGCCTGCTGCGGCGGATCGGCGACAGCGTCGACGTCGTCACCTACCTCGGCACCCACACCCGCGACCGGATCGCCCCCGCGCTCGGCCCCTCGGCCCGCCTCGAACGGCTGGTGCCGGGCGTCGACACCGACCTGTTCCGCCCCCGCCCCCGGGAGGCCGACCCACGGGCACCGGTGATCCTCTGCGTGGCTCGGCTCGTCCCCCGCAAGGGGCAGGACACCCTGATACGGGCGCTCCCGCTGATCCGGCGCACGGTGCCGGGCGCGACCCTCGTCCTGGTCGGCCGGGGGCCGGACGAACGGCGCCTGCGCGACCTCGCCCGCCGGCTCACCGCTCCCGGCACCGTGGTCTTCGCCGGCGGCCGCGACCACGCCGACACCCCGGACGCCTACGCCACCGCCGACGTCTTCGCGATGCCCTGCCGCACCCGCCGGGCCGGGCTGGAGGCGGAAGGCCTCGGCATCGTCCTCCTGGAGGCCGCCGCCGCCGGCCTGCCCGTCGTCGCCGGCCGCTCCGGCGGCGCCCCGGACGCCGTGCTCGACGGCGTCAACGGCACCGTCGTCGACGGCCGCGACCCGTCCGCCGTCGCCGGCGCGATCACCCGCGTCCTCACCGCCCCGGCCCCCGACCGCGCCCGCATGGCCACCGCCGGCCGCGACTGGGTCCGCACCGAGTGGTCCTGGGACACCACCGCCCACCGCCTGACCACGTTCCTGGCCGGGGAAGTCCCTCCCCCGCCCCCTGCCCGGGTCGACCGAGCGGACCCGCCACGCCGGTGACACCGCCCCAGGC
>NZ_JBHVER010000202.1:0-14652 GCF_042802195.1 Kitasatospora sp. NPDC057500
CAACAATACAAGTAACGAGGCGCGGGTGTTATGAAAAATAAAAAACCGGCCGGGGCGGGGAGTGCTCACTCCCACTCGATGGTGCCCGGCGGCTTGCTGGTGCAGTCCAGCACCACGCGGTTGACGTCACGGACCTCGTTGGTGATCCGGGTGGAGATGCGGGCCAGCACGTCGTACGGCAGGCGCGACCAGTCGGCGGTCATGGCGTCCTCGGAGGACACCGGGCGCAGCACGATCGGGTGACCGTAGGTGCGGCCGTCGCCCTGGACGCCCACGCTGCGGACGTCCGCGAGCAGGACCACCGGGCACTGCCAGATCTCGCGGTCCAGGCCGGCCGCGGTCAGCTCCTCGCGGGCGATCGCGTCGGCCTCGCGCAGCAGGTCCAGGCGCTCCCTGGTGACCTCGCCGACGATCCGGATGCCCAGGCCCGGGCCCGGGAACGGCTGGCGCTGGACGATCTCCTCCGGCAGGCCCAGCTCCTGGCCGACCATCCGGACCTCGTCCTTGAACAGCTTGCGCAGCGGCTCGACCAGCTGGAACTGGAGGTCCTCGGGCAGGCCGCCGACGTTGTGGTGGGACTTGATGTTGGCGGTGCCGGTGCCGCCGCCGGACTCCACCACGTCCGGGTACAGGGTGCCCTGGACCAGGAAGTCGACCGACTCGCCCTGCTCGCCGGCCTCGGCGATGATCTCGGCCTGCGCCTGCTCGAAGACCCGGATGAACTCCCGGCCGATGATCTTGCGCTTCTCCTCCGGGTCGCTGACGCCCTTCAGCGCGTCGAGGAAGCGCTCCTGCGCGTCGACGACCTTCAGCTGCACGCCGGTGGCGGCCACGAAGTCCTTCTCGACCTGCTCGGTCTCGCCCTTGCGCATCAGGCCGTGGTCGACGTAGACGCAGGTCAGCCGGTCGCCGATGGCCTTGTTGACCAGGGCGGCGGCGACCGCCGAGTCCACACCGCCGGACAGGCCGCAGATCGCGCGCTTGGTGCCGACCTGGGCGCGGATCGCCGCGACCTGCTCCTCGACCACGTTGCCGGTGGTCCAGGTGGGGGCGAGGCCGGCGCCGCGGTAGAGGAAGTGCTCCAGGACCTGCTGGCCGTGGTCGGAGTGCAGCACCTCGGGGTGGTACTGGACGCCGTACAGGCGCGCCTCGTCGTTCTCGAAGGCCGCGACCGGGACCACGTCGGTGGAGGCGGTGACGGTGAAGCCCTCGGGGGCCGCGGAGCAGGCGTCGCCGTGCGACATCCACACCGAGTGCTGCGCCGGGACGCCCTCGAACAGGGTCGAGCCGGTGCGCGAGACGGTCAGCGGGGTGCGGCCGTACTCCCGGGCGCCGGTGTTGTCGACGGTGCCGCCGAGCACGGTGGCCATCAGCTGGAAGCCGTAGCACATGCCGAAGACCGGCACGCCGGCCTCGAAGATCGCGCGGTCGAGCTGCGGCGCGCCCTCCTCGTAGACCGACGAGGGACCACCGGAGAGGATGATCGCCTTGGGGTTCTTGGCGAGCATCTCGGCGACCGGCATGCTGCTCGGCACGATCTCGCTGTAGACCCGGGCCTCACGCACCCGACGGGCGATGAGCTGGGCGTACTGGGCACCGAAGTCGACGACCAGGACGGTGTCGGTCTCGGGTGCGGACTGGACGGGAGTAGCAGAGGACACAGACGGCCTTCCGGCAGCGGTACGAAAGGTGCCGCGCGGCGCGCCCTACGGAGGGTGTGCCCTACGGAGGGTGTGCGGCGGGCGACGGGCGGGGGTCTGCCACCGAGTCTACCGGGCTGGCCGGTTTCACTCGTCTGCCCGCCCCGGCGGCCGTGACCGTCCCGGCGCCCGGTTCGTTGCTCCGGGCGGACCGTACGACCCGCGCCGCGCCCGCCAGACGCGTCGCCCCGGCCCCGGCCAGGGCCCTCCGTACGGCACTGCAGGACCACGCGTGGAGCTCACCCCAGTCCACCGGCGCGCGTGGCGCCGTCGCGGAGAACCGGCCCCGGGCCGGGGAGCGGCGCGCCGTGGGACCGCGCACCGGTGCTGCGGCCGGTCAGCAGGGGACAGCGACCCCGGCCGCGACTGGACCGAGGAGGTGGGGCGGTCGGCCGCCGGGGACGCCCGGAGCCGGCCGCCGCACCCGCCGCGATCCCGGCGCACTCCGTCCGCCGTCCCCGCGCCGCTGTGCACGTCCCCGGTGCGCTCCGGCCAGCGCCATTACGCACCGTGATCATCGCCGCCACCCCACCTCCGGCCGTCCCGGAGCCCGGCGCAACGGGCCCGGTCGCGGGCCGGCCACCGGCCGGGCCGGAAACGGCCTGTACCGAATCATGCCGAATCGGTTGCAGAGCAAGCCCTTCGTCCAGGACGATGCTGCGTGGAGAGGTTCTCCCGGTGGCCGAAGGGTCACCCGTGGCGTACTCCCGGTGCCGCCGAGACCCACGGTGGCAACGATAATCACCTCACGCTCCGTGAGCGATGGTCCGATGCGGGCATGCCCGCCGGACCGCCGCCGCGGCACTCTGCGCCCGCGCGCGCCGGCCCACCCCCGCCGGAGCGACGCCGTGGCGCCCCATCCATCGGCCACCCTTCCGGACGGCGCTCCTCCCCCGGCGCCGTCACCCAGCACCGGCGCGGCCCTGACGCCGAGTGCTGAACGACAAAGGGCCCCGTTCCCCCGCGGGGCCCTTTGCCCTGTCCGGGACCGGGCGCGCCGGGCCGACCGCGCTACGGCCGGCGGCTCCAGACGCTGGGGTCCACCGGACCGTCGTCCTCCGGCCGCCGCTCGGCGGGCCGCGGCCCACCGCCCGAGCCGATCACGTCCGAGACGACCACCTCCGGGACCGTCGGCGCGCCGCCCGGGAACTCCTCCCCGGGCGGCGCCGGCGCCTCGTCCGGCGTCGTCCGCGCCCGGCGGTCGCGGGCCGCCAGCAGCGGCGGCACCGCCAGTGCGCCGACCGCCGCCCAGACCGCGTTGGCCACCAGCAGCGTCCACGGCACCAGCGCGACCGAGCTCTCGAACCCCGCGGCGCGGCTGCGGCCGAGGTAGTGGACGGTGGCCTCCGAGGAGTCCAGCATCCCGGAGACGAGCATCAGCAGGCTGAGCCCCACCGTGTACACCGCCGCCAGCCGGAGCCGGTCCGCGGCGTCCAGGCGCCGCCGGTACGCCGTCCAGCCGAGCACCGCGGCGGCGGCCAGCGCGAGCAGCCCGGTCCAGCGCCAGTCGCCGCCCGCGCCGTGCAGGTCGAAGAAGGAGTACTCCTCGACTTCCCGCGGCCCCCGGTACCAGTCCCCGTCCTCGACGGCCGGGGTGTCGCTGCTGGTCCGGAAGACCGCCCCGGAGCCCAGCCCGAGCAGCATCAGGCCGACGTTGGGCAGGAAGGCCAGCGCGGCGCCGGCCAGTCCGCCGACGACGTCCTCCTCACCGTTCTGGACCGCGACCACCACCAGTCCGACCGCCGCCGCGAGTCCGACCGAGAGCGCCATCGCCCGGCCGGCCGCCAGCCCGGCGACCGCCCAGCCGCGCACCACCCGGTTGCGCCAGGCCGCCCAGCGCAGCGCGTCCGTCCCGTGCACCGCGAACGCGAGCAGACCGGCGAGCAGCGCCGTCCAGCCGGCCCCCTCGACCCAGCCGGCCGAGGACTCGAAGGTGGTCGGGCGCATCGCCCCGGGGACCAGGTCGATGGCGGTGAATCCGCCCGGGTGCCAGCGGGCGCCGCAGGCCAGGCCGAGCAGCACGGTCACCGCGGCCGCGACCACGGCGGTGCGCACGGCCTCGCCGGCCGCCTGCCGGCGGGTCTGCTGCTCACCGGTCCGCTCCTGACGGCGGCGCGCCCCGACCCGCAGGCCGAGCCAGAGCGCGAGCAGCCACAGCACGGTGACGGTCATCGGCACCGCGCGGATCAGCGTGGCGCTGGTGTCCTCCGACCCGACCGGGCCGCCGGTGTCGATGTCCAGCCGGAACGGCGTGCCCAGGGCGCCGAGGACGATCGCCAGCGCGGTGCCGAAGCGCTCGCCGTAGGAGGGCGGGTCGGCGACGACGGTGTAGGGGAAGAAGCCCCCCGGGGTTGCGACGACGAGTGCGGCCAGCAGCAGTACGGCGGTGGGTGCGACGGCCGCGCGCAGCGCCGGGCGCCAGTCGGCGCCGGTCAGCCAGGTGAGCGCCGCGGGCCGGTCGGCGGCCGGGTCGTACGGCCGCCCGGCACCCCAGTTCCCCCCGGTCGGCGGGGTGGCCGGCGGGGCCGGGGGCAGCACCGGCGGCGGCAGGTCCGCGGGCGCCGGCTTCATGAACGGCGGGGCCGGCGGAGCCGAAGGTGGCGGCGGCGGAGGCGGAGGCAGGACGGGCGGCGGAAGCAGCGGCCTCCCGCAGGAAGCGCAGCCGAGCGCCCCCTCCGCCGAAGCCGCGCCGCAGGATGCGCAGATGGCCATGGACCGCGTCCCCCCGTCCGAACGAACGATCCCCTGGTCCCCCCAGGGCGCCCCTTTTCTCCCATCGGGTACGGACGGCTGTCAACCGGTCACACGCGGCCGAAACGCCTCGGGGCACCTCCGGGACCGTCCCCGGAGGTGCCCGCAAGGCGTCCGCCGGCCGGGTCAGGCCCGCTTCTTCGGCACCTCCGGCACCGCGAGCAGCGGCAGCCTCAGCGCGCCGAACGCGCCCTCCGGCACCGCCGGGGCGGCCGGCGCGACCGGGGCGACGCGGCGGTACTCCTCGCCGGGCGCCGGGCGGGTGTCCGGCTCGCCCTTGTTCGGCCACATCGACATGGCCCGCTCGGCCTGCGCCGTGATGGTCAGCGACGGGTTGACGCCGAGGTTGGCGGAGACCGCCGCACCGTCCACCACGCTGATCCCGGGGTGCCCGTGGAGCCGGTGGTAGGGGTCGACGACGCCGGTCAGCGGGGAGTCGCCGATCGGGCAGCCGCCCAGGAAGTGCGCGGTCATCGGGATGTCGAAGATCTCGCCGACGCTGCTGCCGGCGAAGCCGTTGATCTCCTCGGCGAGCGCCCGGGCGCCGCGCTCGGCGGCCGGGATCCAGGTCGGGTTGGGCGCGCCGTGGCCCTGGCGGGAGGTCAGCGCACCCTTGCCGAGTCCCTTCTCCTTCAGCGAGACGGTGATCGAGTTGTCCAGCGACTGCATCACCAGGCCGATGATCGTCTTCTCCGACCACCGGCGCTGGTTCATCGACCGGGCGAAGGTCACCGGATGCTTCACCGAGTTGCCGAGGTAGCGCAGCCAGCGCGGGACCCGCCCGCCGCCCGGGACCTGGGCGATCGACAGCGCGCCCATCGCGTTGGAGCCCTTGCCGTAGCGGACCGGCTCGATGTGGGTGTTCTCGTCCGGGTGGATCGAGGAGGTGATGGCCACGCCCTTGGTGAAGTCCGCGCGGGCGCCGTACCGCCGGTCGGTGGTCTGCGCGCCCACCAGGGCCTCCGAGTTGGTCCGGGTCAGCTCGCCCAGCCGGGCCGAGATCCGGGGCAGGTGGCCGGCCGCCCGCATCCGGTGCAGCAGGCTCTGGGTGCCGTACGTTCCGGCCGCGACCACCACCCTGGCGGCGGTGACGGTCCGTGCCCCGGCCTTGACCGGGTCGGTGGTCGAGCGGCTGTCCGTGCGCCGGACGTCCACCGCGAAGCCGCCGTCCAGCTCGCGGATCCGGGCCACCGTGGTGAGCGGGTGGATCTCGGCGCCGCCCCGCTCGGCCAGGTACAGGTAGTTCTCGGTCAGCATGTTCTTGGCGCCGTGCCGGCAGCCGGTCATGCACTCGCCGCACTCGACGCAGGCCCGGCGGGCCGGACCGGCGCCGCCGAAGTACGGGTCGGCCACCTCGCCGCCGGGGGCCGCCTTCGCCGTGCCGTCGCCGTCCTCGCCGTCACCGAAGAAGACCCCGACCGGCGCCATGTGGAAGGTGTCGCCGACGCCCATCCGCTCGGCGGCGGCCTTGAGGTGGACGTCGGACGGGGTGAGGGTCGGGTTGAGCCGCACCCCGAGCATCCGCCGCGCCTGGTCGTAGAACGGCGCCAGCTCCTCCTGCCAGTCGGTGATGTGGCGCCACTGGCGGTCCTCGAAGAACGCCTTCGGCGGCACGTACAGGGTGTTGGCGTAGTTCAGCGAGCCGCCGCCGACCCCGGCGCCGGCCAGGATCATCACATTGGCCAGCAGGTGGATGCGCTGGATGCCGTAGAGGCCGAGCTTCGGCGCCCACAGGTAGCCGGCGACGTCCCAGGAGTTCCTGGGCAGCTCGTCGCGCTCGAAGCGGCGCCCGGCCTCCAGGACGGCGACCCGGTACCCCTTCTCGGTCAGCCGCAGCGCCGAGACCGAACCGCCGAAACCGGAGCCGACCACGACCACGTCGTAGTCGAACTCCCGGTCCTCAGCCGAACCCACCATCTGCCACTGCTCCTTCGACAAGTCGTCCACGGGTCAACAGGCCCACAGGCGGCCCACGGGTGCTCGGGTCCACGGGGCCGCGAACGGGCTACCGGACGCGCAGCGCCTTCAGCACCCGCAGCCCGGCGGTCATCACCGCCGCGTACTGCCGGTCGTCCTGGCCGAACGCCGGCGCGATCGGCAGCAGCCGCTGGCCGGCGATCGTCTGCGCCTCGGTGAACCGCAGGATGCCCTCGGCGCCGTGCCGCCGACCGAGCCCGGAATCGCCCATACCGCCCATCGGCGAGCCCGCCGAGCCGTACGCCGCGCCGTAGGCCTCGTTGACGTTGACGGTGCCGGTGCGCAGCCGGGCCGCGACCGCGCGGCCGCGCCGGACGTCCCTGGTCCAGACGCTGGAGTTGAGGCCGTACGGGGTGGAGTTGGCGGCGGCCACCGCCTCCTCCTCGGTGTCGAAGCGGTAGACCGAGACCACCGGGCCGAAGGTCTCCTCGCCGCACACCGCCATGTCCGGGGTGACGCCCTCCAGGATGGTCGGCTCGAAGAAGAACGGGCCGAGGTCCGGCCGGGCCTTCCCGCCGGCCACCACGGTGGCGCCGGCCTCGACCGCCTCCTCGACGTGCCGGGTGGTGGTCTCCAGCTGACGGGCGGAGACCAGCGAGCCCATGTCGGCCCCGTAGGCGAGGCCGCCGCCGAGCCGCAGCGCGCGGGTGCGGGCGGCGAACTTCGCGAGGAACTCGTCGGCCACCGAGCGGTGCACCAGCAGCCGCTCGATCGAGATGCAGAGCTGGCCGGCCGAGGAGAAGCAGGCCCGGACGGCGCCCTCGGCGGCCCGGTCGAGGTCTGCGTCGGCGAGCACCAGCATGGCGTTCTTGCCGCCGAGTTCGAGCGAGGCGCCGACCAGCCGCTCGGCGGCGCGCCGGGCGACGTCGCGGCCGGTGCGGGTGGAGCCGGTGAACGAGACGTAGTCGCCGTGCTCGACCACGGCCGGGCCGATCACCGGGCCGTCGCCGATCACGATCTGCCACAGGTCGGCCGGCAGCCCGGCCTCGACCAGCAGCTCACGGGCCCAGAGCGCGGTCAGCGCGGTCTGCGTGTCCGGCTTGTTGACCACCGCGTTGCCCGCCACGAAGGCCGGCAGGGCGTCGCCGACGGACAGCTCCAGCGGGTAGTTCCACGGCGAGATGTGGCCGATCACGCCCTTGGGGCGACGGGCCTCGACGGTCTGGGTGAGCAGCGGCACCGCGCCGAGGTGCCGCTTGTCGCGCAGGTAGGCCTGGGCGGAGCGGCCGTAGTGGCGGGCCGCGATGGCGACGGCGAGGACCTCCTCGAAGGCGTGCAGCCGGGCCTTGCCGGTCTCCGCCTGGATGAGGTCGAGCACCTCGTCCTGCCGCTTGAGCAGCAGGTCGTGGAAGCGCAGCAGCACGGCGGCGCGGCGGCGGACCGGCAGCGCCGCCCAGGCCGGCTGGGCGCGCCGGGCCAGCTCGTAGGCGACCTCGACGTCCGCCGGGGTGGACCTCGGCAGGCCGGCCAGCCGTTCGCCGGTCAGCGGCGCGACGGTCTCCACCAGGCTGGGCTCGCCGGTGGCGGTGACCCCGGAGACGAGCCGGGCGACCAGTGACGGGGGCACGGCCGAGGCTACGGTGCGCCCTCCGCCGGGCGCGGCGGGGTTGCGGCCCGGCGCGCCGGGGCCGGCGGGGTCATGGGCCGTGGCGGCTGCTGTGAGGTCCGTCATAGGGCGCAGCCTAGGCGCTCGGCGCCCACTTCGGTACCCGTCGGTAACAACAAACCGGGTGGCCGGCGGCGGCCCGCCGGGTCAGCGGGTCGGGGTGAAGTAGTGCAGCACCGCGTTGAACCGCTGCTCGGCCTCGTTCCACTCGTTGCCCCGTTCCGGGCTGGACGAGTAGATCGCGTAGCTGGTGCCGTCCTTGTCGATGAACTCGGCCTCGATCGCCCGGCGGCGGCCGCCCTCCTTGGCCAGGTAGCTGAACTCCCAGACCGCCCCCTCGTGGCCGTTCACCGCCACGCCGGTCATCCGGTGCTGCTTGTAGTCCTTGCGCGTGGAGACGGTGGTCTCCATCTGCCGCATGTGGTCCAGCGGTCTGACCGACTGGCCCACGGTGACCGCGAACTGCAGGTAGTGCACCTTGTTGTCGGGGCTGTAGTAGATCTGGTTGTCGGACGTGGTGGTGCGCTGCCAGACCGGGGTGGACGCGGGCAGCGGGAAGCGGAAGCCCGCCGGGTCGTCCACCCAGCGGTAGCCCTCGGGCGGTGCGGGCAGGTTGTCGCCGGGCGCGTTCGAGCCGGCCCGGGGCGGTTGGACCACGTCCGTCCCGTCCTCCCGGTCCGCCAGGTAGAGCGCCCCGCCGGCGCCCCCGGCGACCAGCACCGCCAGCACCACCCCCAGGACCAGCAGCACTCGACGGCGCCGGGCCGGCCCGCGCACCGGCGCGTCCGCGTACACCACCGGCGCACCCGGAGCGGTGGACGCCCCTTCGACGCCCTCCCGCGCCCCCACGGACGGCACGGTCGACGCCTCCTCGGCCGCAGCCGCCGCCCGACGCGGCACCGTGACCGCCTCGGCCGAAGCGTCCGGACCGTCCGGGCCGTCCGAGGCCTCCGGTCCGCCCTCCGGCGCGACCGGCACCCCCTGCTCGCCCGACCGGTCCACCACCGGCACCGACTGGGTCGGCACCCGCACCGGCGTGACCGGCTTGAACCCCATGGTGTGCCCGGCCTGCACCTCGGCCAGCATCCGGGCCGCCTCGTCGGCGGTCGGCCGGTCAGCCGGGTCCTTGGCCATCAGCGCGGCCAGCACCGGCCCCAGCGGGCCCGCCCGGCGCGGCTCCGGCAGCGGATCGCCGACCACCGCGGCCAGCGTGGTCAGTGGCGAGGTGCGGCGGAACGGCGAGTCGCCCTCCACCGCCGCGTACAGCGTCGCCCCGAGCCCCCACAGGTCGGAGGCCGGGCCCGGCCGCTCGCCCTGCGCCCGCTCCGGCGCCAGGTAGTCCGGCGAACCGACCAGGTCGCCCGGCCGGGTCAGCTCGGCCGAGCCCTCGTACGTCGCGATCCCGAAGTCCAGCAGCACCGCCCGCCCGGTCCCGTGCTCCAGCAGCACATTGGCCGGCTTCACGTCCCGGTGCAGCACGCCCAACTGGTGGCCCCGGTGCAGCGCGGCCAGCACCTGGCCGCCCACCTCGGCGGCGGCGCGCGGCGGCAGCGTGCCGTCCTGGCTGATCACATCGGCCAGCGAGCGGCCGTCGACCAGCTCCATGACGATCCACGGCCGGCCGTCCTGCTCCAGCACGTCGTGCACGGTGATCACGCCGGGGTGCTTGATCCGGGCCGCCGCGGAGGCCTCCCGCTTCATCCGGGCGTGCAGGATCTCCAGCTCCTCCTCGGGGAGGTGGCTGACGGTCAGCTCCTTGACCGCCACCTCGCGGTCCAGCATCCGGTCCCGGGCCCGCCACACCGTGCCCATGCCGCCGCGGCCCAGCCGCTCACCCAGCTCGTAGCGCCCGGCCAGCAGCCGCTCCGCCTCGGCCGAATCCGGCCGGTCCTGCGCGCCCATCCGCGACCGCTCCCCCTCATCCACCTGCCGTCACCGCGACGGAGGGCCCGGCGCAGACCACTCGGTGCAGACCACTGAATCGAACAAATCCCACGGACACATTAGGCGCCCCGTCCGTACCCCGGTAATCTCCCCCACCCGCCACGGTGGCGACCATGCTCCCACCAGCCCCGTCAGCCTGCGAACAGCACCACGGCCACCACCCCGAGGACCAGCAGCAGGAACACCCCTCCGACCAGCAGCGGACCCAGCAGCGACGGCGGAATCCGCGGCGGCCCGGCCGGACCGGACGCCTCCGCCCCCGGCTGCTCCGCGTCCGGCGCACCGTCACGCCCGGCCGTCCGGCGCCCCCGGGCCGGTCGGCGAGGCCCCGGCAGCGGCTGCGCCATCCGCTCCTCGACCACCCGCTCCTCCGCCGCCGGCTCGGGTGCGCCCGCCAGCAGCTCCGCCAGTTCCAGCCGGATCTCCGCCGCGGTCGGCCGCCGCGCCGGATCGGGCTGCACCAGCCGCTCCACCAGTGGCCCCAGCGGCCCGCAGGCCTCCGACGGCACCCGCCGGCCCTCCCGCACCGCCGTCACCAGCTCCGGCACCCCGCTCTCCGGGTACGGCGCGCGGCCGGTCACCATCCGGTGCAGCAGCACCCCGAGCGCCCAGCAGTCGCCGGCCGGACCGCCGTCCAGCGGCCAGCGCTCCGCCACCGAGCCGACCAGCTCGGCCCTGACCTCGTAGCGGCGCCTGCCGCCGGGACCGCCCAGTTCCTCGGCCAGCACCTCCTCGGCCACCCCCGGAAGCAGCCCGCCCAACAGCGCCGCGCCGTCCTCGCAGACCAGCACCGACTCCGCGGTCAGGTTCCCGTGCGTCAGCCCCGCACCGTGCAGCGCCCGCAGCGCCGCGGCGAGGTCCGCCGCGATCTCCGCCGCCCGGTACGGCGGCAGCGGGCCCTCGGCGAGCACCGCGGCCAGCGGGCGCCCGGCCGGCCGCTCCTCGACGGTCCAGAGCAGCTCGCCCTCGACGAACGCCCCGGCCCCCTGAAGGATCCGCGGATGCCTCGGCGCGGCGGCACCGACGGCCGCCACCCGGCGCACCAGCCGCTCGCCCCGCTCGGACCCTTCGCCGTCCGGCCCCTGATCCCCGGTCAGCGGTGCGGGAAGCTCCCACCCGCGCAACCGCACGACGTCGCCGCTGCGCTCGTCCACGGCGATCGTACTCAGCGCCTCCGGACGGTCCGTCAGCCGGTAACGCCCCGCCAGCACCTGCCCCGGGCCCGCTCGCATGCGTGTTCCTCTCCGCTCACCGCCCAAGCCTAGGCCCTGCCCGGCCGCGGAAGACTCCGCGCGCACCCCGGACTACCCTCGGTCCATGGACTGGACCGATCTGATCGACGCGGCCTTCGACGTGGCCGGCAACAGCAGCAGCGACAACCGGGCCGCGGCCCTGCGCACCGTCCAGGCGAACGTCGCCCACGACGAGAAGCCGATCGCCTCCACCGCCGGGCGCCACCCCGACCACTTCCGCAAGGGCATCCTGGTCCTGACCACCCACCGGCTGCTCTTCCTCAAGGACGGCAAGCCCCCGGTTCCGGTTCCGCTCGAAGCGGTCACCGACGCGACCGTCACCAGGACCAGGATCAACGGCGAAGTGCTGCTGGTGGTTGCGCTCACCGGCTCGCACCGCTTCGAGGACGTGGTCAAGGCGGAGGTGTTCGCCGAACAGCTCCGCGCCGCCGCCGGGTCGGCCCGCGAGGCCTCCCGGAAGGCCCTCGCCGCCCCGGCTCCCGCCCCCGCCGCCCCCGGCGCCGACCTGCTGGACCAGCTGGAACGCCTCGCCGCCCTGCACACCGCGGGCGCCCTCACCGACGACGAGTTCACCCGCGCGAAGCAACGCCTGATCGGCTGACGGCCTGGGCCGCTCGGCCCGCCGGTGGTCTACGGGGCCGGCTGGAAGGTGTCGAACGCGGTCTGCCGGACCTGGGCGTTCGCGGCCCAGTCGGCGTCCGGCGTCGTCCAGTAGATCGCGTAGCCGTACTTGGCCGGGGAGCCGGTGACGAAGCCCCGGTTCAGCGAGTGCATCCGCGGGTTGCCGCTGATCCACTCCCAGTCGGCGGCGTTGGTCCACTCCCGGTAGGCGACGGACTGCAACTGCACCTGCTGGTAGTTGCTCACCTGGCCGCGCAGCCCCGGTTCGGCGTCCTGCCAGGCGCCGAGCGCGCTCTCCCCCGGGGTGGTCGTCCACTCGATCCGCAGGGTGCTGCCGTTGCCCTTGAAGGTGCGGCGGATCGACTCCGAGCCCGACAGCTGGAGCCAGTCGGGCAGCACGATCGAGAAGCCGGTCGGGTCCTTGTACTCGTGGTACCCGGCCGGCACGACGACCCCGGTCGGAGTCGGCGTCGGAGTGGGCGTCGGAGTCGGCGTGGGCGTGTCGCTCGGCGTGGGGGTCGGCGTCGGCGTGTCGCTCGGCGTGGGGGCGGGCTCTGGCGCCACGCCCTCCGCCGGGCCCTGCCCCTCCGCGGCCGGGTCCGCCGGAGCGTCGCCCGGCGTGGTGGTGTCCGTGGCGGCCGCGACCGGACCGGTGCTGTACGTGCCCGCCGCCGAGCCGTCGCCGGACCCGCCGAGCGCCTGGAGCAGCGCGACCACGCCCGCGATCAGCAGCAGCACCACCACGACCGTCGCCACGGCCAGCCGCCGCCGGCCGGTGCGCGGGTCCGCTCCGGCCGCCTGGGTCGCGCCCAGCGTCCACTCACTGGTCACCGGCCGGGCCGCCTCGGTGTCCGGTCCGGCCGGTCCCGACGGCTCCGCCGACTCCGACGGCTTCGCGGTCTCCGCCGCCTCCGCGGGCACCACCGGCGCCGCCGGCGACTCCCCGCTCCCCGCGTCCCCGGCACGGCTGCCCACCCGGACCGTCCCGAGCAGCCCGCCGACCGGCGGCTTCCCGCCGCCCTCCGCGACCGGCACCGCCTGCTCGGTGGTCGACTCGGCCCGCGCGGTCGACTCCGCGACCACCCGCTTGAGCATCGACCGGGTCTGCGAGGCGGTCAGCCGCTTCGCCGGGTCCTTGGCCAGCAGCCCCTCGATCACCGGCCCCAGCGACCCGGCGTTCGCCGGGGTGGCCAGCTCCTCCGTCATCACCGCCGTCAGGGTGGCCAGCGCCGAGCCCCGGTCGTACGGCGGCCGGCCCTCGATCATCGCGTACAGCGTGCCGCCCAGCGACCACAGGTCGGCCGGCGGTCCGGGCTTCTGCCCCTGGGCCCGCTCCGGGGAGATGTAGGAGGGCGCGCCGACCAGCATCCCGGTGGAGGTCACCGAGGTGTCCCCCTCCACGCTGGCGATGCCGAAGTCGGTGAGCACCACCCGGCCGTCCTCGCCGATCAGCACATTGGACGGCTTGACGTCCCGGTGCAGGATGCCGAGCGCGTGCGCGGCGCTCAGCACGCCGAGCACGTCCAGCGCGATCTCCGCCGCCCGGGCCGGCGCCAGCGGGCCGTCCTCCCGGACCACGTCCGCCAGCGACCGGGACTCGACCAGCTCCATGACGATCCACGGCCGGTCGTCCTCCTCGACCACGTCGAAGACGGTGACCGCCGAGTTGTGCCGGATCCGCGCCGTCGCCTTGGCCTCGCGCAGGGTCCGGACGATCAGCCGGTGCTTCTCGTCCTCCTCCACGCTGGCGTTCATCCGCAGTTCCTTGACCGCGACCGCCCGGCCCAGCATCTCGTCCTCGGCGCGCCAGACGGTACCCATGCCGCCGCGCCCGAGCACCGCGTTCAGCCGGTAGCGGCCGGCCAGGAGGCGGCCGGTGGAACCCTGCGCCTGGGTCATTCGGAACGTTCCCCCATGTGCTGCTGGCGGTCGTGATGACGGAACGTCGGACCGGCGTCGGGCCCGAACGCCCAAGCCTCCATCATCCCCTGTCCCGCGCGCCCCCGACCACCCGGCCCCCGGCCACCCTGGCACAGGTCCCGGCCGGGGGCCGCGGTCCGTGCCCGATCCGTGATCGAAAACTCTGTCGATCCCGCTCCGGGCCCTGCTACCGTGCGGCAGCTCACCGTCTTTCCGGGGGGAACACGACGTTCATGACCGCATCCGCACCGGGCGCTGACGGCCAGTCGGGCCGGCCGCCCACGGCCCCGCACTTCTCGGTCGCACCGGAACCGGAGACCCCGGAGGGGTACGCGGCCCCCGGCATGCCCGGCGCCCCGGTGGCCGGTTACCGCCCCGCCGACCCGGCCGTCCCCGCCGCCGGGGCCGAACCGGCCGACGCGGCCGACGGCTCCGGACACGCCCCGGGAGGCCGTCGCCACCGGCAGCGCACCGGCCCGGCCGTGGCGCTGGCCGTCCTCGCGATGCTGGCCGGCGCCGCGGCGTTCGGCTGCGCGCCGGCCCGGGCGGAGGCCACCGTCGGCTGGCTGGCCATCGCCCCGGCGGCGGCGGTCGCCTGGCCGCTGGGCCGGCTCGGCGGCCCGAACCGGCTGCTGCCGCCGCTGGGAGCCCTGCTGGCGTCCGGCGCGCTGCTCCTCGGCCAGTTACTGGGGCAGACCCGCAGGCTGCACGCACTGGCCGGCACCGGCTACGGGGAGCTGCTGCACGACGCCCTCCCGCTCTGGCGCGACGGCCGCCGCCCACTGGACCTGGTCTTCTACGGCATCGCCGTGATCGGCGGCTTCCTCCTGACCCGCCGCGCCGCCACCCGCCAGTAGCCGCCCCCGCACGGCACGGGGCG
>NZ_JBHVER010000203.1:0-14480 GCF_042802195.1 Kitasatospora sp. NPDC057500
GAGGATGGTGGTCCGGTCTTCGCTGTTCACCTGCGCACGCTTCCTGTGTTCGGGGCCGTCGGGCCCGCCGGAGGGTCCGTCGGACGGGTGCCGACACCTGGGAGACCGGCGGGCGGTGACCGGATAACAGAAAAGTGCGAACGGATTTCGGAACGGGAGGGCCGGGCGGGCGGGCGGTCCGGTCAGACGCCGGCCGGGGGCATGTCGTAGGTGACGAACCCGGTGCGGGTGGCGACCTGGTCGTACTTGCTGCGGGCGCGGTAATTGTCCTCCGAGGTGATCCAGCGGACGGCGTTCCAGCCGCGCTCGGCGGCGATCTCACGCAGCCGGGTGAGCAGGAGGTCGACCGCACCGGTGCCCCGGGCGACGGGGGCGACGTACAGGTCGTCGAGGAAGCCGGCGACCGTGCCGTGCAGCGGACGGACGAACGGCCGGTAGTGGGCGAGGCCGACCGGGGTGCCGTCGGTGTCGCGGACCAGCAGGCCGTCCAGTTCGTGCGCCGGGTCGGTGAGCCAGGACCACACCAGGTCGGCCTTCCCGTCGGGGATCGGCACCCGGTAGAAGGCGCAGTAGCCGCGGAACAGCTCGCGCCAGGCGGCGAAGTCGGCGCCGGTGGGGGTGTCCACGGTCCAGCGGGCGGCGGCCGGGTCGGTGGCGGCGGTCATGGGTCCTCCCGAAGGGGTGAGTGTGCGGGCCGGTTGCGCGCCAGCATGACGGCCCGTCGGCTCGCGGCCGATCGACGCCGTGGCCAAGACCGCCGTGCCACTGCGCCGAAGCGGCGGCCGGGCCGGTTGCGGTCCCGTACGGGGCCGAGCGCGCCCGACGCGCGCCGACGGCCCGGATCGCCGATCCTGGACGCCCGGCCCCGCGCCGCTCGGCCGCGCCACCCGGCCCGCCCTCCCCAGGAGGCCCGCGTTGCTGCTCCACCGCCTGGCCCTGACCTCGCGCGCCGTGGCGGCCGAGCCCGGACGCCGGGCCAAGACCGGGCTGCTCGCCGACTGCCTGCGTGCGCTGGGCCCGGACGAGGCCCCGTCGGCGGTCGCCCTGCTGTCCGGCGAGTCGCAGCGGCTGCGCACCGGCCTCGGCCCGGCCGCCCTGCGCGACCTCCCGCCGCCCGCCGCCGAACCGCGGCTCGGGGTGCGCGAGGCCGAGCAGACGCTGGAGGCGATCGCCGCCGTGCACGGGGCGGGCGCCCGGGCAGAGCGGCGCCGGCTGCTGGCCGGTCTGTTCGAACGGGCCACCGAGGTGGAACAGGCGTTCCTGCGCGCCGTCCTGGTCGGCGACCTGCGTCAGGGGGCGCTGGACGCGGTGGTGGCGGACGCGGTCGCACAGGCCGCCGGGGTGCCGGCGGCGTCGGTGCGCCGGGCGCTGATGTTCCGCGGCTCGGCGCGGGCGGTCGCCACCGCCGCGCTGGCCGGCGGGGACCCGGAGCTGGCCGCGTTCCGCCTGGAGGTGGGCCGACCGGTGCGGCCGATGCTGGCGGCCTCGGCACCGGACGTGGGCACCGCACTGGACCGGTTCGCGGGCCCGGCGGCGCTGGAGTGGAAGCTGGACGGCATCCGGGTGCAGGTGCACCGGGACGGCGGCGACGTCGGCGTCTTCACCCGGTCGCTGGACGACATCACCGCCCGGGTGCCCGAGGTGGTCGAGGCGGCGCTGGCGCTGCCGGTGCGCTCGGCGGTGCTGGACGGCGAGGCGATCGCGCTCGGGCCGGACGGCCGGCCGCGGCCGTTCCAGGAGACCGCCGCCCGCACCGCGGCCCGCCGGGACCCGGAGCGGCTGCGCGCCGAGGTCCCGCTCAGCGTGCACTTCTTCGACCTGCTGCACCAGGACGGCGAGGACCTGGTGGACCGCCCCGGGCGGGAGCGCTGGGCCGCACTCGCCGGAGCCGTCCCGGCCGGCCTGCGGGTGGCGCGCACCGAGACCGGGGACCGCGGCGAGGCCCTGGCGTTCTTCCGCGACGCCCTCGCGCACGGCCACGAGGGGGTGCTGGTGAAGGACCCGGCGGCCGGCTACCAGGCCGGGCGGCGCGGGGCCGGCTGGGTGAAGGTCAAGCCCCGGCACACCCTGGACCTGGTGGTGCTGGCCGCCGAGTGGGGCAGCGGGCGGAGGCAGGGCCTCCTCAGCAACCTGCACCTGGGCGCCCGGTCGGGCGGCGAGCCGGGGCTCGGCCCCTGGGTGATGCTCGGCAAGACCTTCAAGGGGCTCACCGACGAGATGCTCGCCTGGCAGACCGCGGCGCTGCTGGAGCGCGAGGTGGAGCGGGACGCCCGGACCGTCCGGGTGCGGCCCGAGCTGGTCGTGGAGATCGCCTTCGACGGGGTCCAGCGCAGCCCGCGCTACCCGGCGGGCCTGGCGCTGCGGTTCGCCCGGGTGGTGCGCTACCGGCCCGACAAGAGCGCGGCGCAGGCGGACACCGTCGCCGCCGTCCGGGAGCTGGGCTCCCGGTAGGGTCAGGGGCCCCTCGCCCGCCCTCCGGGCTTCCCCCCGGGGCCGGGACAACTCATCTGACGAATGATCAAACTTCATTAATCCCATACCTGTTCACGACCAGTGGCATATCGGCCATTCTTCGCGAGATGGCCACGCACCCTTCGTGTGCGACGGGGGGCGGGGATAGCTTGACCATGACAGCGGAGGGCGGCCCGGCCCGGGCTGGTGCCGCGCCACGGAGAAGACCGGTGCCACACCACGGAGAGGTGTCCGACATGCAGGTGAACGTCGAACGGGACCGCTGCTGCAGCTCCGGCCAGTGCGTCATGACGGCGCCGGAGGTCTTCGAGCAGGACGACCGGGACGGCCTGGTGACCCTCCGCCGGGCGGTCGTCCCCGCGGAGCTCTCCGCCGACGTGCGCCTCGCCGCCGACCTCTGCCCGGGCGGCGCGATCGCCGTCACCGAGGACGACCGGCCCGGCACCGCCGGCTGACGCCCGCCCCGGGCCCGCGAGCCCTCCCGCCGTCTCCCACCGCCTGGCCACGGGCACCGCCTGGCCACGGGCCTCACCCGTCACGCGAGGAGACCACCTTGAGCATGTCCACCGTTCCCGTCACCCCGATCCCGGCCCGGCACGACACGGCCTGCCCGTTCGCGCCGCCGCCCGCGTACACCGAGGCCGCGAGCACCGGCCCGGTCAGCCGGGCGGAACTCCCCGACGGCAGCCCCTGCTGGCTGGTCACGGGCTACCAGGAGGTCCGCACGGTGCTCTCGGACCGCCGGTTCAGCGCCGACGCCCGCCGGCCCGACTTCCCGTTCCTGAACGAGGGGCGGCGCGAGCTCGTCGCCGCCAACCCGTCCTTCCTGCGCCTCGACGACCCCGAGCACGCCCGGCTGCGCCGCATGGTCACCGGGGAGTTCCTGGTCAAGCGGGTGGAGGAGCTGCGGCCCGGCATCCAGCAGATCGTGGACGAGGCGCTCGACCGGATGACGGCCCGGGGCGGCCCGGCCGACCTGGTCGCCGACTTCGCGCTGCCGGTGCCCTCGCTGGTGATCTGCCTGCTGCTCGGCGTCCCCTACGAGGACCGGGAGGCGTTCCAGGCGAACAGCCGGCTGCTGCTGACCACCGAGGGCAACGACGAAGACGTCGCCCGGGCGCAGGACGAGCTGCTCGGCTACCTGGCCCGGCTCGCCGAGCGGAAGCGGTCCGAGCCCGGCGAGGACATCCTGAGCCGGCTGGTGCTGCGCGAGGACCTCACCGTGCGGGAGATCGCCTCGACCGGGGTGCTGCTGCTGGTCGCCGGGCACGAGACCACCGCCAACATGATCGGCCTCTCCACCGCGCTGCTGCTGCGAAACCCGGAGCAGGCCGCCCGGCTCGCCGACCCGGCGGCGGTGCCCGGGGCGGTGGAGGAGCTGCTGCGGCTGCTCACCATCGTGCACACCGGGGTGCCGCGGGTGGCGGTGGAGGACGTCGAGCTGGGCGGCACGCTGGTCCGGGCCGGGGACGGCGTGATGGCGATGCTCTCGACGGCCAACCGGGACGGCGGGCTGTTCGGCGCCGAGGGGCGCCCTGGCGTCGACGAGGTCGACCTCGGCCGGGAGGCGCGCCGGCACCTCGCGTTCGGCTTCGGGGTGCACCAGTGCCTGGGGCAGCCGCTGGCGCGGGCGGAGCTGCAGATCGCGCTGGCCACGCTGTTCCGGCGGCTGCCGGGGCTGCGGCTGGCGGTGCCGGAGGAGGAGTTGGACTTCCGCTCGGAGACGCTGATCTACGGGCTGAGGTCGCTGCCGGTCGCCTGGTGACCGGCCGGGCCGGAGGGGCGGGCAGCGGGCCCCGAACCGGCCCGGTTGGCCCTCGACGGGGCGTGGAGGCAGGCTTGAGGGGCGAGACAGCGAACCGGCCCGGCGGCCGCCCGGCACCACGGTGTGCCGCGGCGGGTCCGGTCGCCCCGGCCGGCCGAGCAGAGGGAGCCCGCGATGACCGACATGAGCGCACGCTCCGAGGTGAGCACCGACCGGGACGAGGACGTCCGCGCGGCCGACCCCGAGGAGGGCATCACCTCGATGCAGAACCAGCACGCACAGGACACCTCGCAGGCGGAGGGCGAGCCCCGGGAGGAGCCGACGGCGGGCGGCTGAGCCGCTCCGGCACCGCTTCGGCACACGAGTTGCCACAAGGCCGCCCGGCACCGGGGCGGCCTTCGCGACCGCCGGTGCCGTCGCCCGGGCGGCGGCGGACGGCGAGGGAGGATGGGCGCATGACCGATCAGCAGCAGGGCACGGCAGGACAGGTACCGGGCCCGGCGGGCGGTCCGGGCGGGACGGCCGGGCGGGTGGAGCCCCCGCGCGACCCCCGGGCCTCGTGGGCCACCTGGACCACCCAGTCGATCATCAGCGGGCCCGGCGGGGTCACCACCGTCGAGATCGGCCCGATCTCGGGCGACCTCACCGTGCACACCACCTGGGTGGACGGCGAGGCACGGCTCACCGTGCAGTACACCGGGGCGCTCGACTGGTACTCGGTGACGGGAAGTCCCGTCCCGGCGGCCGACGAGACGACCGCGCGGGCGGTGCACCAGGCGATGGTGAACGCCGTCAAGACCGGGCGGGGCTCCGGGGCGCCGCAGGCGCCGACCGGCTGACCCGGCGCCGGACCGGCCGGTTCCGCCCGGAGCCGGCCGGTTCCGCGCGCGCCCCCGCGGTCCGTCGCCGCGGTCAGTCGCCGCGCTCCGGCCGGGGGGCGGGGGCGGCGGCCTCCCAGTACCCCGGGTCCGCCGGGGCGTGCTCGCGCAGGAACGTGCGGACCTCGCGGGCCACCTTGCGGGTGTCGCGCAGATTGATCGTGGCGCCGATGCCCGCGCCGACCAGCAGCGGGGTCAGCGACGGCAGGCGGCGCAGCGAGCTGCGGGTGAGGCGGCGGCGGACCTGCTGGCGGACCTCGCCACCGAGTGCCATCGCGGCCAGGCCGGCCGGCTTGGCGAGCAGTGTCGAGTCGATGCCGCGCCGGTTGGCCCAGGCGCCGACGTAGGCGCCCGCCTTCTGGGCGGCGGTGCCCTGCGCGGGGAAGCCGTAGACCTCGTGCAGTTCGGCGATCAGCTTGATCTCGACGGCGGCCACGGCGATCGTCTCGGCGGCGATCTCCACCGGCATCGCGGGCGGCACCGGGAGCATCGCGGCGGCGCCCACACCGGCGCCGAGCGCGCTGGAGGCCCGGCTCGCGCCGGTGATCAGCAGGTCCGCGAGCTTCTCCGGGTCGGCCGCGCCGGGGTGCTGGGCGCGCAGCGTGGCGAGGTTGCGGACCGGGATGCGCGGGGCGGTCTGGAGCAGCTGCTCGGTGAGGGCCCGGCCGCCGAGCGCGGCGCCCTTGGCGGCGGCCCGGCCGCCGGTGCCGAGCCGGCGGGCGATCGCGCCGACCAGCCGGGCGCCGCGCCGCCGGCCGCGTTCGGTCTCCGCCCGGTACTCGGCGAGCTCGCCGGGGCCGCCCTCGCCGGGCTCGCCGGGTTCGAGTTCCTCGACCAGCCCGGCCAGCTCGTCGGCCACGCGGTCCTGGGAGGGCTCGGGCTGCCCGGGGCGTCCCGGCTTCCTGAAGATTGCCATGCCGTGGCCGTACCCGGCGGCGCGCGGCGATACGCTCCGGGGGTGTCCCGGTCCTGCGACAGGACGATGACGGGCGTGTCCCGGAGGCCGTTCGGCCCTCAACCGGGCCGCGGCAGCGAGCCGGGCCGGGTCACTCGGTGATCTCCACGCCCCGCCAGAACGCCACCCGGCCGCGGATCTGCTCGGCGGCGGGGAAGGGGTCGGCGTAGTACCAGGCCGCGTCCGGGTTGGTCTCCCCGTCGACGTGCAGCGAGTAGTACTCGGCGGTGCCCTTCCAACCGCAGACCGTGGTGGTGTCGGACGGGCGCAGGTACTCGCTGCGCACGGAGTCGACCGGAAAGTAGTGGTTGCCCTCGACGACGACGGTGTCCTCGCTCTCGGCGACGACGGTGCCCTGCCAGCGCGCTGTGGTCATGCCCGGGAGTCTGCCCCACCGGGCGCGGCGCTGTCAGCAGGGCGTCGGGGAAGCGGGCGTCAGGGAAGCGGCTGGGCGTGCATCGGGCAGTGCGGGGTCTGGTGGCCGCCGCTGGCGAGCATCCGGACCTCCCCCGCGTCGCTGATCTCGGCCCGGACGATGCCGGTGGCGTCCTCGTACACCGGGTGGCCGCCCGGGCCGGTGGCACCGGTGCGTTCGACCACGACCACGTCCTGCGGGGCCTGGGTTCCGGGGGTGCCCGGGAAGGTGAGTGCGTAACGGGTGACGGGGCTGCTCATCGCCGACCTCCTGGTGCCTGTGGGACGCCGTCCCTCCAGGCCCTCTCCTTCGGATCACGCCGGGCGGTCGACGTGATCCGAAAGCGAGGGCCTAGGCGCCGGCCTGGGCCGGGGCGGAGGCGCCGCGGACCTCCAGCTCGGCGAGCAGGCGTTCGGTGGCCTCGGTCACGGCTTCCACGGCCCGGTCGAAGGCCTCGCGGTTGTGCGCGGCCGGGGCCCGGAAGCCGGACACCTTGCGCACGTACTGGAGCGCAGCCGCGCGGTAGTCCTCCTCCGTGGCGTCGGGCGTCACGGGCGGTCTCAGGGTTCTGATATTGCGGCACATGACCCCAGTCTCCCGCGCGGGCGCCCGGGTGGCGACCCCCGTCCGTCACCGGACCGCCTTCCGCGCCTCACAGGCACGTCATCCGGCCAGATTAGGATTCCGGACGAACAATCCCGGCCCGTCCCGTTCCTCCCGGAGTACCCCCTTGCCTCTCGCGCTGGTCGCCCTGGCCGTCACCGCGTTCGCCATCGGAACCACCGAGTTCGCCGCCATGGGGCTGCTCCCCCAGGTCGCGGACGGCCTGGACGTCTCGATCCCGCAGGCCGGCTGGCTGATCTCGGCCTACGCGCTGGGCGTGGTGATCGGGGCGCCGCTGCTCACCGCGCTGGCCGCCGGGCGGCCGCGGAAGGCGGTGCTGGTCGGGCTGGCGGCCTTCTTCGCCTTCGGGAACCTGCTCTGCGCGCTCGCCCCCGACTTCTGGACGCTGGCCGTCGCCCGGCTGGTGACCGGGCTGCCGCACGGGGCGTTCTTCGGCGCCGGGGCGGTGGCGGCGGCGGAGCTGGTGGCGCCGGACAAGCGGGCCAGGGCGGTCGCGGTGATGTTCTCCGGCCTGACCCTGGCCAATGTCGTCGGGGTGCCGGCCGCGACGCTGCTCGGCCAGCACCTGGGATGGCGGGCGACGATGCTGGTGGTGGTCGCGATCGGCGCGGCCGGGGCGGTGGCGATCGCCCGGCTGGTGCCGGCGCTGCCCTCCCCCGCGCAGGCGGGCCTGCGGCACGAGCTGGGCGCGTTCCGCAGCGGGCAGCTCTGGCTGGCGCTGGCGACCGTGGTCTTCGGCTGCGGCGGCTTCTTCGCCTGCTACTCGTACATCACCCCGCTGCTGACCGAGGTGTCCGGCTACGCCACCGGTTCGGTGACGCTGGTGCTGGCGCTGTTCGGGGTGGGGATGACGATCGGCAACCTGCTCGGCGGCTACGCGGCCGACCGCGCGCTGCGGCCGACCGTGTGCGCGGCGTTCGTCCTGCTCGCCGCCGTGCTGGCGCTGTTCGCGGTGACCGCGCGGGCCGAGTGGTCGGCGGCGGTGACGGTGGTGCTGGTCGGGCTGTTCGGGTTCGCGATCGTACCGGCGGTGCAGACGCTGGTGATGCGCGAGGCGCGCGGTGCGCCGACGCTGGCCTCGGCGACGGTGCAGGGCGCGTTCAACCTGGCCAACGCCCAGGGCGCGTTCTTCGGCGGGCTGGCGCTGGACGCGGGGCTGGGCTGGACCTCGCCACCGCTGGTCGGCTCGGGCCTGGCGGCCTCGGGCGCGGTGATCGCGGTGGCCGCCTGGGCCGCCGACCGGCGGCGCGGGAAGGCGCCGACGGTCGTGGTCGCCTCGGGCCCGGTGCCCGGGCCCGCAGCCGCCCCGGACGACCGGGTCGGCGCGGGCCGCGGCTAGTGAGACTCAGGCCTGCGGCAGCGGGCGCAGCTCGCGGTGGCCGTCGGCCAGCAGCAGGTAGCCCTCGGCGTTGAACTCGATGCCGGCGCGTTCCTCCTCGGTCAGCTCGCGGCGGATCTTCGCCGGCACCCCGGCGACCAGGGAGCCGGGCGGCACCTCCATGCCCTGCGGCACCACGGCGCCGGCCGCGACCAGCGAGCCGGCGCCGATCCGGGCGCCGTTGAGCACGGTGGCGTTCATCCCCACCAGGACGTCGTCCTCTATCACGCAGCCGTGCAGCACGGCGTTGTGGCCGACCGAGACCCGCTCCCCCATCACCAGCGGGAAGCCGAGGTCGGCGTGCAGGGTGCAGTTGTCCTGGACGTTGCTGCCCGCGCCGACCGTGATCGCCTCGGCGTCCCCGCGCAGCACCGCGCCGTACCAGACGCTCGCCCCGGCGCCGACCGTCACGCTTCCCAGCACGACGGCGTTCGGCGCGACGAAGGCGCCCGGGTCGACGGCGGGCACCCGGCCCCCCACCTCGGCGATCAGCGGCTCTGCCATCTCTCGTCCTCCTCGCGACGACTGCCCATCAGGTGCGGGCCATGATGGCAGCCCCGCTCCGCCGGTGCGGGGCCGGGTGGCCCGGGGCGGCTGCGGGTCAGCCGGCGCAGGTCCCGGCGGCGAGCAGCCTCCCGAAGGCCTCCTCGGTGGCCGGCGGGGTCGAGGCGCCCTTGGCGTTCATCGAGACCGCGAGCTGGCGGCGGAGGTCGGCGCTGGTGTACAGGACGGTGTTGTAGCCGGGGATGCCGCCGGTGTGGCCCCACAGCACACCGCAGTCCGAGGGGGCCCGCTCCAGGCCGAGGCCGTACCGGCCACCGCTCTGCGGGGTGGCCTTCATCATCTCCGCGAGCTGCGGCCGGGGCAGCAGCCGCCCGCCGATCAGGGCCGAGATGAAGGTGTTGAGGTCGGCGGTGGTGGAGATCCCGGCGCCGGAGGAGCCCGCCATGCTCGGGTCCAGCTCGGTGACGTCCGCCGGGCCGGTGGGCAGGTCGTAGTAGCCGTGCGCGTGCGGGCCGGGGACGGTCGTCGCGTGGTCGGGCATGGAGGTGCCGGTCAGGCCCAGCGGGCGGATCACCCGGCGTTCGACCTCGCGCTGCCAGCTGCGGCCGGTCGCCCGCTCGATGATCTGTCCCACCAGGACGTAGTTGGTGTTGGAGTAGTGGAAGCCCTGGCCGGGCGCGAAGTACGGCTGGTGGGCGTTGGCCAGCGCGACGAGCTGCTGCGAGGTCCAGCGGGTCCAGCGGCCGGACTCCAGCCACTGCTCGACGGCGCCGGGACGGTCGAAGTCGAAGGCCTGGTCCTCGGTGTAGTTGAACACCCCGCTGGTGTGGTCGAGCAGCTGCCGCAGGGTGATGTCCGCGCCGTTCGGCACCGCGCCCGGCAGCAGCTCCTCCACCGAATCGTCGAGGCCGAGCCGCCCCTCGGCGACCAGCTGGAGGGCGACGGTGGAGACGAAGGTCTTGGTCACGCTGCCGATCCGGAACCGGCCGTCCGCGGAGGCCGGGGCGCCGGTGGTGCGGTCGGCGACGCCGGAGGCGCCCTTCCACAGGGTGCGGCCGTGATCGCCGACCCGGGCCAGCGCGGCGGAGACGCCGCCGGAGTCGGTCATGGCGTTCAGCGCGCCGTTCAGTGCCCTGGTGTCGACGCCCTTGCGCGGTCCCCGGCCGGCCTCCTCCGCCGCCGCGGTGCCCTCGGTGCCGGTCACCGTGACCGTCCCGACCGGCTCCGTCGTGCCGAGGGCGCCGGCCGCCGGGGCGCTCACGCCCACCAGGCCCGCCCCCGCGAGCGCGAGCGCCACCAGGCGCGCGGCCGGGCGGCGCCGCCGGCGCCCCGTGCCCCCGCGACCGTCCCGCTCCGCTCCGCTCCCGTGCTCCGCCACTCCCATGCGTCCTCCCGTGTCCGTGCCCGGAGGTGCCTGCAACACCCCCTTCGATTTCGGCACTTGACACTCTGGCAGGCGGCGACGGAGGGGGCGTCCCACCCTGGGCCGAGCTTCGCCCGGCGGGCCGCTCCCCCTCAGGGAGGGCCCGCCCCCGAGACCCGCTCAGGGACCACCCCGAGACCCCGCTCGGGGGCGCGCGCCCCGTCCGGCGGTCAGGCCACCGGGGCCTTGACCCGCAGGACCTCGATGAACGCCCGCAGCCACGCCGGGTGGTCGGGCCAGGCGCGGGCCGAGACGACCACGCCGTCCACCACCGCCTCGCCGTCCACGTACGTCGCGCCGGCCGCCTTCAGGTCCGGCTCCAGGGCGGGGTAGGCGGCACTGGTCCGCCCGCCGAGCACCCCGGCGGCGGCCGACACCAGCGGGCCGTGGCAGATCTGGGCGACCGGCTTCTCGCCCTCGAAGAAGTGCCGGACGATCCGCTGCACCTCCGGGTCGTTGCGCAGGTACTCGGGGGCCCGCCCGCCCGGGATCACCAGGGCCACGTAGTCGGCCGGGTCGACGTCGGCGAACGCCACGTCGGCGGGCCAGGTGTAGCCGGGCTTCTCGGAGTAGGTGTCGAACCCCTCGACGAAGTCGTGCACCACGAACTGGAGCCGCTTCTTCGCCGGCGCCGCGATGTCGACCTGGTAGCCCTCCTCGCGCAGCCGCTGGTACGGGTAGAACACCTCCAGCGACTCCGCGGCGTCCCCGGTGACGAGCAGGATCTTCGATGCCATCGCCGACATCCCTCCGAAATGATCGACCGTCAAGTCCATTGCCGTCCCGGGCCCGAACCCTGCGAACCGGGACCGCACCAACCTCCCCCACCCGGTGCCCGCACGCAATGGCGCGCACCACCCGGGCGCGGCGCACTCCCCCGGGCGCACGCCCCTGAGCGCACGCCCCTGAGCCGGGACGCCGCCGGGCGGGAAACCCGGATGCGGCGGTCCGAGCGGCTCTGGGAGCATGCCGGAATGTCCCAGCGTCTCGAATCCCTGGTCGTCCGACACACCTTCCGCCTGCCCACGCCCGACGGCCCGGCCGGGAACGGCGAGGCCGCGGCGCGCCAGTTCGACGCCGCGCTGATGTCCGCGGGCTTCAAGCTCTCGGCCGAGTCGCTGGCCCGGCTGTCGGGGCTGAGCGCGCAGACCGTCCGCGAGACGGCCGTCCGCACCCTGGCCACCGTGCGCGAGCTGGCCGGCGACCACGTCCGGCACAACGCCTACTTCATCGACTTCCCGGCCAACGTGCCGGACACCGTCCACTTCTGGATGCGGTGCATCCGCGAGGCGCTCGCCGACGACGACACCCGCGCGAGCACCCTCGCCCAGCTCGACGCCGGTGTGGTCGACCTGCTGACGCTGCCCCGCTACGGCCGCTACCAGCACACCTACGCCGAACTGCTCGCCGCCCACGACACGCTGATCGCCGCCGCCGGCGACCGGATGACCGTCCTGCACCCGGGCGGCGCGCTGGAGGACGAGGTCACCGCCCTGTACCTGGCGCTGGCGGGCAGCGCCACCCCGCTGGGCGAGGAGGCGCTGCGCGACCTCGGCGACCTCGCCGGGCACCGCGCGCACGGGCCGCAGCCCGAGGCGATCCCGGTCCGGGAGAACCGAGCCGTCGTCAACCGGGCCCGCCTGGACGCCGGCGCCGATCTCCTGCTGGATACCGTCACCGACGTGCTGCGCCTCGCCTGCGCGCTGTCGGACGGGGATCTCACGCTCGCGCGGCCGACCCGGTTCCGCCCGTTCCCCCGGCCGGTGCGCCGCGCGCTGCTCGCGGGCCTGGACGCGGTGGTCGCCGCGGCCCCCGCCAAGCTCGGCGACGTCACCGCGCACCGCGAGCCGTTCAAGCGCCTCGGCGAGCGGCTCCACCCGCACGAGTACCCCCGTTGGCCGCACGCCGCCGAGGTGTTCGCGGTCGCCCGTGGCGAGCGCGCGGCGCCGTCCCTGGACAGCCGTGTCGAGCAGGCGCTCGGCGCGGGCGACGTCACCGCGGCGGTGCGGCTGCTGTCCGCCGCCCCGGGCAAGCTGTTCCGCGCGCTCGACCGGCTGCTGCGCGCCTGCGCCACCGAGGAGCAGTGCGAGGCCGTGCTGGCCGCCGCCGAGGCGACGGCCGGGCGGGTGTCCGGGCGGGTGCTGCTGTCGGTCCGCGAGCACCTGCAGAACCGCCGCACCGAAGGGGTCGGGGAGCGCCGGATCTTCGTCAACCGGAGCGGCCACGGCCAGGTCACTGCCGACACCCGGCCGCCGCTGCCGGCCGCCGGGCGCGGGCGCCTGATCGCCGCACTGGACGCCGAGGTGAGCCGCCGGCTCCCGGATCCGGGGCACCTGCTGATCGACCCGGCCGTGCTCGACGTCGCCCTGCCGCTCAGCGGGAACGCGACGTCCGCGGGCCTGGGCGTGCTGCCGCGCGGCTCGCTCTCGCCGGTCGACGGCGAGCTGCTGCGCTTCTTCATGTACTGGAAGCAGCACGTGCGGCGCACCGACCTCGACCTGTCGGCGCTGCTGCTGGACGAGTCGTACGAGACCGTCTCCTGGCTCTCGTACACCTCGCTCACCGAGATCGGCGGCGAGCACTCCGGGGACGTCACCGACGCACCCGAGGGCGCGTCGGAGTTCATCAACCTGCGGCTGGACGCGGTGCGGGCCGCGTTCGTCGTCCCCCAGGTCGACGTCTACTCGGGCGAGGGCTTCGAGCAGGTCGAGGAGTCGTTCTTCGGCTTCATGCTGCGGGACGGCGAGCAGGCGGGGCGGCCCTTCGAGCCGCGCACCGTGCGGATGAAGTCGGACCTGCGCGGCCCGGGGCGGGTGGCCCTGCCGCTGGCGTTCCTGCGCGGGGCCGACGGCCGCTGGAGCGCCAAGTGGCTGCACCTGCACCTGGCCGGCATGCCCGACGCCAACCGGGTCGAGGGGAACCGACTGTCGGTCGCGGCGCTGCTGCGCGGCGTCGTCGAGCGCGACTACCTCACGGTCCGCCACCTCACCGACCTGATGCGGCGGCGGGCCGCCGCGGTCACCCTGTGGGAGGGCGCGGCGGTCCCCGACGGGCCGGTGACCTTCATCGGCCTGGAGCGGCCGGAGGGCCTGCACCCGGACTCCCGCGTGGTCACCCCCGGAAATCTGCGCGACCTGGTCCCCGCCTGACTGGTAGCGTGAGCCTCGGCGAGGCCATGAAGGGGCTTCCTTCTCAACTTCGTATTGAATCTCCAGTCCCTTCGCTCTCCTCGCCGTCGACCCAACGCCGGGGCGCGGCTTCCGCGCTCCGGCGTCGTCGTGTCCGTCCCCGTGACAGCCCCGGAGGGATCGCACCCCGATGTCGGACCGCACCACCTACCTCGTCCTGCCCGGCTACCAGGGCTCCGGACCGGCCCACTGGCAGAGCCGCTGGGAGGCCGCCGACCCGGCGTCGTTCGTCCGGGTGCACCAGGAGGACTGGGACCACCCGGAGCCGGACTCCTGGGTGGCCCGGGTGGACGCGGCGGTCGCCGCGGCGTCGGCCGACGGCCCGGTGGTGCTGGTGGCGCACAGCCTGGGCAGCGTGACGGCGGCCCGCTGGGCGGCCGGGGCTCCGGCCGGGCGGACGGCGGCCGTGCGCGGCGCGCTGCTGGTGGCGCCCGCCGACGTCGACCACGCGGAGGTCCCCGAACTGCTGGGCTTCCGCCCGGTGGGGCTGCAGCGGCTGCCGTTCCCGGCCACCGTGGTCGCCAGCACCGACGATCCGTGGGTCACCCCGGAGCGCGCCCGGCGGTTCGCCGAGGCCTGGGGCGCGCGCTACGTCGAGCCGGGCGCCCTCGGGCACCTCAACGCCGACTCCGGGCTGGGCGACTGGCCGCTGGGGCGGGAACTGCTCGCCGGGCTCTGAGCGCACGGCGGCGGGCGGCGGCCGGGGTGCCGGCGGCATCCCACGTTCCGGGGATGGCACGGCGGACGGGCGACCGAGCAGAATCGGTGCCGGTCCACCACCCGGGGGAACCCTCCCGACGCTCCGCCGGCCCGGTCCGGCCGGGAGGGCCCCGCACAGGTCCGCCGCCCCGGACCGGAGGCCGGCCGCGGTGCGTGAC
>NZ_JBHVER010000204.1:0-14279 GCF_042802195.1 Kitasatospora sp. NPDC057500
CAGGGCGCCGGGCCGGCGGGGGCTCAGTGCTCCAGGGCGGAGCGCAGGTCCCAGAGGGTGCGCCAGGTGGCGGCGCCCTGTTCGGCGCGGCGGCGGACCGGGCCGTCCCAGTAGCCGAGCAGGCGAGCGGCGTCGGCCGGGTCGTCCTTGCGGACCACGCCGATGAGCTGGCCGGGGAGGCGGCCGAGCAGGTCGCCGCCGTCGGGCAGGTAGGCGGCGGTGACGCCGAGGGCGGTGGCCACCGAGACGGCCTCGGCGGTGCTCATCACGGTGGAGGGGCGCTCGACGTCCCAGCCCTCGGTGGAGCGGCCGGTGCGCAGGTCGCGGAAGGCGGTGACGAGGGCCTCCAGCACCGCGTCGTCCACCGCGTAGCCGGCGCCGGCCCGGGCGACGGCGGCGGTGGACTGGCGGCGGACCAGGTCCACCTCGGCGGCGAGGCTGCCGATCGGTCCGACCGTCTCGAAGTTGAACCGTCGCTTGAGGGCGGCGGACATCTCGCTGACGCCCTTGTCGCGCAGGTTGGCCGTGGCGATCAGGGTGAACCCGGGGACGGCGTGCAGCTGGCCGTCGGGGGTGCCGGCGAGTTCGGGGACGGCGACCCGCCGCTCGGAGAGCAGCGAGACCAGGGCGTCCTGGACCTCGGGCAGGCAGCGGGTGACCTCCTCGACCCGGGCGACCGCGCCGGTGGTCATCGCGGTGAGCACCGGGGAGGGCACCAGGGCCTCGCGGCTGGGGCCCTTGGCGAGCAGCAGGGCGTAGTTCCAGCCGTACTTGAGCTGGTCCTCGGTGGTGCCGGCGGTGCCCTGGACGGTGAGCGCGCTGGAGCCGCAGACGGCGGCGGCGAGGAGTTCGGAGAGCATCGACTTGGCCGTGCCGGGCTCGCCGACGAGCAGCAGTCCCCGCTCGCCGGCGAGGGTGACGACGCAGCGTTCGACGAGGGCCCGCTCGCCGACGAACTTCTGCTCGATCGCCAGGCTCTTCCGGCCGGCCTTGAGCTTCTCGCCGCCGCTGCCCATCACGAAGGTGACGACGGCCCGCGGAGTGAGCCGCCAGCCGGGCGGGCGCGGGCCGGAGTCGTGCGCGGCGAGGAAGTCCAGTTCGGCGGCGTACCGCTCCTCCGGCAGGACGACCTGCCGGGCGGCGGGGGCGGCGGCCCCGGGGGTGTCGGTGGTCGTGGTGGTCATCGGCGGGCCTTCCTGCGCTTGCCGGTCTGGAGCTCTTCGAAGCCGGGGGCGTCCCCGTCGGTGACGCGCTGCCAGGCCCGGGCGAACAGCTCCGGGACGGACTGCCGGGGCAGCACGGCGTGGTGGGTGGGCAGGTCGTAGAGGCCGGCCTTCCAGGTCTCCACGGGCAGGCCGGGGGCGGTGGCCTCCTGCCAGCCGCAGGGGAGGAAGAGGGTGCGGCCGGCGCGGGCCCGCTTGGCCTCGACGACCAGCCCGGAGGCGAGCAGTTCGGCGCGCGCCTTCTTCAGCCGGGCGGGCTTCCAGCCCGTCCAGCGGGCCACGTTGCGGTCGGTGGGGTCGGGCAGGGCGAGCAGCTGGAGGTAGACCACGGCGGCGTCCTCGCCCAGTTCGTGGGTCTTGGCGACCTCGGTGACCAGCTCCGGCACCGCCAGCAGCGGGTGGTGGTGCCAGACCTCGGCGTCCGCGGCGTCCGCGGCGTCCTCGGGGAGCTCCGGCAGGGCGACCAGCCGGTCCAGCCCGCCGCCCAGGAGGCCGGCGAGGACGGTCCGCTGGCGGGTGAGCCAGTGGTTCTCGGCCAGGCCGCCGAGGAGGTCCAGCACCGGGTCCTGCGGCCCGGTCAGGCCGGCCGGGCGCCACCAGATGTACTCCGCCTCGTCGTGGCCGGGCGACAGCACCACGGCGTCGCCGCAGCGGACCAGTCCGTCGGCGTCGGCGCCGCCCTCGGCGGGCAGCCCGAAGCGGGTGCGCAGGACGGCGGCCAGCGGCTCGCCCTTGCTGTTGCGGCGCAGGTCGTAGGCGAGCAGCAGCTCCGGGTCGGCCAGGCGGGTGTGCAGTGCCCGGACGGCCGGGGCGAGCAAGGCGCGCAGCGGGCTGTTCCAGGGCAGCCGGTAGGCGAGCCAGGCGACGGCGTCGACGAATTCCGACGGGCTGTAGCAGTTCGGCAGGGCGTCCGCGTCGTCGGGCAGCAGTCCGACCGTGCCCGCCGTCCCCTCGGCGCGCAGCCGCTGGCGGGTGGTGCGGCTGAGCCACGGGGTGGCCTCGACGTTGAGGACCTCCTCGACCCTCTCGACCCTGGCGCCGCTGACGGCGGCCTGGTACGCGTCGGGCAGGGTGACGATCCGGCCGATGCGCTCGGTCCAGCGGGCGGCGCCGGCGGCGGTGTCCGGTCCGGTGGTCCAGAGGTCCTCCGGGTCGGCGGGCAGCAGGGCGGCCCAGACATCGGCGAGGGCGGCCCGCTCGCGCCCGCGCAGCCAGTCGCGGGCGGCCTTGGCCTCGGCGGACTTGAGGCCGTACTCCTTGAGGGTTTCGGGGGGCAGCGGCGAGCCGTACCACTGGACGAGGCCGGCGGTGGGGCTGAGCAGCAGGGTGGAGCGGACGGCGCCGATGCCGGTGCGCTCGCCGAAGTCGGCGACGCGCTCGGCGCGGTGGGTGATGGCGCCGCGCTCGGCGAGCAGGGCGGTGAACCGGGCGACCCAGTCGGCGGTGACGCTCTCCTCGGTGACGCGTTCGAAGCCGGCGCCGAAGTGCGCGACCGGGCCGAAGGCACCGCTCGGGTCGTGGTCGGCGGCGAGCCAGAACACCGTGTCGTCGGAGTGGTGGGTGCAACCGAGGATGATCACGGTGCGCCCGCCGTGCCGCCAGACCTGGCCGGCCCGGGCCTCGTGCCGCTCCTCCTTGGTCGGCCCCTCGGCGAGCGGCTCGGTGAGGCGGACCTGGCGCAGGGTGGCACCGCGGTCGGCGAGCGGGCCGGCGGTGAGCTCGGTGAGCAGCAGCGCGAGCGAGGCGCGGTGCTCGTCCGAGGTGAGCGGGGCGGCGGCCGCGTAGGCGAGGGTGCCGAGGTTGCCGAGCGCGTGCAGCCAGCCGTGGTGGCTGCCGTCGCCGAGCAGGTCGATCCGGTGCGGAGTGCTCCAGCCGTCGCCGTCGGCCGCGGGCGGCTCGGCGAGGACGGCGGTGACCGTCCGGAGGTTGTTGAGCACACGGTAGTTGACGGTGCGCTCCCAGGAGCGGCCGAATCCTCCGATGCCGGGCAGCAGCAGGGTGGCGCCCGCTTCGAGCTCGTGGTCGATGCCGTGCTCGGGCCGGTACGCGTACACGGGGGTTCCGTCGACGGTGCGACGGGCGGCGTCCTCGGGCTGCGGGAGGTAGCGGGCGACCGTGTCGAGCAGGTTGGCGGCGATGCGGGCGAGGCCGGTGGCGCCGGCCAGCAGCCGCCGGTCGGCGATGCCGGGCAGCAGCTGCCCGACGGCGTCGAGCGGGAGCTCCTCGACGGACTTGCCGCTGCTGACGACGGGTCGGCGCACGCCCTGGACGGTGATCCAGCGCTGTTGCCCGGCCGGGACGGGCTCGGCGTCGACGGGCCAGGCGGCGTCGATGAGGCGGGCGGCCTGCTCGCCGGTGACGCCGCGCAGCGCCGTGGAACCGTGCTCGTCGCGCGGGCGCAGGGCGTGCCAGAAGGCGAGCGGCAGTACGACGGCGGTGCCGGCCGCGTCCAGGCCGCCGGGGCGGCCGGGTTCGAGGTCTGCGGTGGCGCCGGTCGGGTCCACGCTGACGGTGCCCTCCGCCGCGGAGTCCTCGGTGGTCAGCCCGAGGAAGAGGTGGTGCCGGTGGCCGTCCCGGACGACGGACCGGGCGCCGCCGGGCAGGGCGACCAGGCCCACCGGGTAGACGGCGTTCAGCGTCCTGGGGGTGTCGGCGACGAGCGCGGTGCCGTCGGCGGTACCGGTGGTGACCTTGCGGCCGGCGGCCCGCACCCAGCTGCCGAGCACGGTGCCGTCGGTGCCGAGCGGGGTGTCCTCCAGGCCGGGCAGGAGCGGCAGCAGCCGGCTGCGGCCGACCTCCAGGTGGCCGGCCGCGGCGCTCGCGGCGATCCGCGGCGGCTCGGAGACGCGGCCCACGGTGCCGGTGGCGGCGTCGAGTTCGTGCAGCACCTGGCCGCGGTTCCAGCGGGCGGTCCAGTGGCCGGTGCCGTCGGTGAGGACGTGGTCCTGGTCGGGCATCCGGGTGTCGCCGACGTGCAGCGGGCGGTGTCCGCCGGTCCGGCCGCCGCCGGGCAGCGGGAGGGACGGCATCGAGATCTCGTCGCTGCCCCCGTAGTAGCGGACGATGGTCTCGCCGCCGAGTTCGAAGGTCTCGGCGGGCCGGCCGGACCAGTAGGCGTGCTGCTTGCCGTCGTGGTACCAGGCGACCAGCAGTTCGCCGTCGACGAAGCGGAAGTGGGCGTGCTGGTGGCCCTCCAGCTTGTGCGGGATGCGCAGGGTGTGTTCGAACACGATGCCCTGCGGTCCGGCCACGACGACCTGGTTGCCCCGGCCGAGCACCAGGTGCGGCCAGGCCTCCTGGAGCACCAGTCCGTCGGGGAGGCTGCGGCCGTTGCCGTAGCCGGGGGTGTCGCCGGCCTCGACGCCGAGCCTGTCGAGCGCCTCCTCCAGGGCCGGCCAGCCGAGCTCGTCGAGGATGCCGCCGCGCAGGGCGCGGGCGAGCAGCCCGGCCACGTCGAGGGAGGCGATCCGCTGGGCGGCGGCCGGGTTCTCGTCGCGGATGCCGGTGCGGTGGGCGCTCAGCTCGCGCAGCAGCGTGGCCGCGGTGTCCAGGCCGCGGACGGTCTCCAGCTCGTCGGCGCGGGCGTCGGACCACTCGACGAACAGCTCGCGCAGCACCGGCCGGGCGGCGAGGCCCCGCTTGTCGACGGTGTCCCAGACGGCGGGGACGGCGGCGCGCAGCACGGGCCGGTAGCGGGGGTCGGCGGCGACGGCGGCCAGGGTGCGGCCGTCGGCGCCGGAGGCGGCGACCCAGTTCTGGACGGGGAAGGTGCTGCCGTCGGGGTCGGCGACCGGGACGCCCTCGGCGAGCAGCAGGTCGAGGAGTTCGAGCTGGGTGGCGCTGCGGCGCACCCCGCTGTAGAGGTCGACCGGCACGGCCTCGGCGCGCAGCCGCTCCACCATGCGGGCGGCCAGGGCGACGGTCTCGGTGTTCATGCCCCGGTCGCGCCAGCCCCGGCCGAGGTGGTTGGTCCAGCGCTGCAGCCAGGCGGCGGCCGGCTCGGGGGCCTCGGCCGCGTCCGCGTCCGGCGCGGGCGGGTCGGTGAGCAGCCGTTCGGCGCCGCTGTCGGCGAGGAGGGTGAGCCAGGCGGTGTCCTGGACGTCGGCGTCGTCGTTGCCGGGCGGGGCGGGCACCAGTTCCAGCAGGCGGGCGCGGACGGCGGAGTCGCTGCGGCCGAGCTCGACGATCTGGCCGCGCCAGGTCTTCCAGAAGGTGGCGGGGGCGCGGTTGACGGCGGGTGAGGCGAGCAGTTCGGCGAGCAGTTCGCGCTCGTGCTCGTCGCGGTCCAGGCCGGCGGCCTTGAGCAGGATGCGGGCGTCCTCGGCGACCCCCGCGTAGGGGGCCATGCCGGCGGCGGAGCGCTCGGTGCACAGCTGGCGGAACCGCTGCCAGGCGGTCTGCGGGTCGAGCCGGCCGCTCAGCTCCTTGACGTACTGGCGCAGCGCCTTGACGCTGAGCGCGCCGGCCAGGGCGAACTCCAGGAAGACGGCGCGCAGCCGCTCCTCGTCGATGGCGAGGTTGTGGGTGCGCTCGGCCTCGCGGGCCCTGCCGAAGAAGGTGCTGGCGTAGGTCTGGTTGCCCTGTTCGAGGAAGATCCGGCCGACCTGCTCGCAGTAGGTGGGCAGGAAGTGCGGGACGGCGCGGCCGAGCCGGCGGGCCAGCTCGTCGAAGCCGTCCTTGGCGTGGCCGGGCTTGGACTTGGCCTGGCGGGCGAGCCGCTCCATCTCCTTGACCAGGGCGAGCGCGTGGTGGCCGTTGGCCGGGTCGTGGACGAGTGCCCAGGCGGGGAAGCCGAGTGCCTCCTGGCGGACCTGGCCGACCTCGACGGGCTCGGTGTCGGGGACCAGGCCCAGGAAGTCGACGGCGGCGTCCTCGGCGGGGCCGAGCGCGCCGGGGACGAGGCGCACGATCCGCCGCCCGTCCAGGGCGGGGTGGGCGTAGCCGCGGGCGGTGAGCACGTCGGCGGCGCTGTCGGGGGTGCCGACGCCGGTCAGGGTGCCGGGGGCGAGGATCGCCCCGGCGTCGAGCAGCCGCTCGTGCCGGGCGTCGTCGCCGGGCGCACCGGTGGTGCGGTCGGGTCCGGTGGTGGTGGTCATGCGGCTTCCTCGCCTTCGATCGTGCGGCCGGCGTACAGTGCGGCGGCCATCCGCATCCCCTCGGACCAGGCGACCGGTCCGACCTCGGCCAGCGGCAGGACCTTGCCGTCCGGGCCGGTCCAGCTGAGCGAGCCGGTCTCGCACTCGTCGTACTCGTAGTAGTCGCCGACCCAGACCCTGGCCTCCAGGGCCCGGCCGTCCTCGACGACGGGCAGCACGGCGTGTCCGCCGCGGACCCGGTAGCCGAGCCGGGCGCAGCGGCCGAGCAGGTCGCGCAGGGCGGCGTAGCGTCCGCCGGCGTACGTGTCGACCTCGGTGCCGGTGGTGGCGGCGGGCCGGTGCCAGACCTCCCGGTACAGCTGCTGGACCTGCTGGGAGACGCCGAGTTCGACGGCGAACTCGCGCAGCTCGTCGAGGTCCTCCAGCAGGACCGGGTGGGGTATCCGCAGCTCGCCGTCGGTGAGGCGGACGGTGTCGCCGTCGAGGTCGACCAGGCCGAGGCCGCGCTCGGCGTCGGCGCCGCGCAGGAAGCCGGCGACGGCGCCGTCCGGGCCGGTGACCACCAGGTCGCGCAGGACCTCCTGCCACGCCTCGTCCGCCCAGACGGCGGTGACGACGGCGGCGGGCACCGGCAGCGAGCGGACCATCCACCGCTCGACGGTCTCCAGGCAGCCGCGCCGGTGCGCCTCCAGCCACTCGGCGAGCTGCCTGAGCCCGACGACCACCGGGTCGTCGTTCAGCTTCGGCGGGACGGCCTTCAACTGGCGGCCGGCCGCGTTGCGGCAGACCACCTTGCCCTCCTCGTCGAAGGCGACGTGATAGCCGCCCGCTCCCGTTTCCACCCACGCCACGGCCGCTCTCCTCCCAGCTGGTCAGTGATGGAAGGAACGTAACGGGACACACTGACAACGCGGCTCGCGGGGAGGGGTACTGGGCAGTAGGAATGCCGGGCGGCCGGGAGGGGCCGAGCCCAAACCGCCCGAACGGGTGATCCAATACGACGCCGGATCAGGCGCGGCCGACGGTCGGCAGCAAGTGATCCGGCACGGGTGACGCAGACGCTGGTGACTCAGGAGCAGGTGACTCAGGAGCAGGTGACCCAGGCGCGGGTGGCGGTCAGCCCCGGTCGACGGTCAGCCGCAGGACCCGGTCGTCGCCGGGGCGCGGGTCGCCGCGGCCGTCGGTGTTGTCGGTGACCACCAGCAGGGTGCCGTCCCGGTCGGCCACCACCGTGCGCAGCCGGCCGTACGCGCCGGGGAGGAAGTCCTGGGGCGGCGCGGCGAGCCGGTCGCCGTCCAGCGGGATCCGCCACAGCCGCTCGCCGCGCAGGGCGGCCATCCACACGCTCCCGGCGGCGTGGGCGATGCCGCTCGGGGAGGCGTCGCCGGTGTGCCACTGGGCGACCGGGTCGGTGAAGCCGGGGCGGCCGGCGGCGCCCTCGACGGTGGGCCAGCCGTAGTTGCCGCCGGGGGTGACGAGGTTCAGCTCGTCCCAGGTGTCCTGGCCGAACTCCGAGGCCCAGAGCCTGCCTTCCGGGTCCCAGGCCAGGCCCTGGACGTTGCGGTGGCCGAGCGACCAGACCGGGGAGCCGGGGAACGGGTTGCCGGGGGCGGGGGTGCCGTCCGGGGCGAGCCGCAGGACCTTGCCGCCGAGGGAGTCGCGGTCCTGGGCGAGCGGGCGCTCGTTGGCGTCGCCGGTGCCCGCGTAGAGGAGGCCGTCGGGACCGAAGGCGATCCGGCCGCCGTTGTGCCGCGGGCCGTGCGGAATCCCGGTCAGCAGGACGACCGGCTCGCCGAGCTGGGAGCCGGCCGGGCGGGCCGGGTCGTAGTCGAGGCGCGCGATCCGGTTGTCGGTGGCGGTGGAGTAGTAGAGGTAGACCTGGCGGTCGGAGGCGAAGCCGGGCGAGAGGGCGAGGCCGAGCAGTCCGCCCTCGCCGCCGGCGGTGACGCCGGGGACGGTGCCGGCCTCGGTCCTGGCGCCGTCCTTCACCGAGACGCGCAGGATCCGGGCGTCGTCGCGCTCGGAGACCAGCAGGTCGCCGTCCGGCAGGACGGCCAGGCCCCACGGCGAGGACAGGCTGTCGGTGACGGTGCCCGAGACGTCCACCGAGACCGGTCCGCCCGGCTTCGGGACCGCTGCCGGGGAGGACGCGTCCGCGGTCGGGGACGGCGCGTCCGCGGTCGGGGACGGGGTGGGCCGTCCCGGGTCGGCGGGCGAGGCCGGCCCGGAGGGCGGCGGGGACGGCGCGCCCGCGGGCCGCGGGGCGGCGGCCGAGGAGCAGCCGACGGTGGCGGCCGGGCCGAGGGCGAGGGCGACGAACAGGGCGGCGGAGCGACGGAGCATCGGTGACCCTCCCGGGAACGGCGGGCGCGGCGGCGGCACGGACGTCCGGCGGACGCCCGTCCAGCAGACCACACCCGGGCGCGGCGCGGACCGGGACCCGCCGCGCCCGCCCGGCCGTCCGGGGGACCCCGGAGAACCGCCGTCAGCCGACCGGGGAGGCCGCCGACCGCGCCCCCGCCCGGGGGACGATCACCGGCGCGCCGTCCCCGGGGGCCGCGAGCACATCGCTGTCCACGTCGTAGAGCGCCCGCACCAGCGGCGCGTCCACCACCTCGCGCGGCGCCCCGCAGGCGAGCACCTCGCCGCCGCGCATCGCCACCACCAGATCGGCGTAGCGGGCCGCCCCCGCGAGGTCGTGCAGCACCATGACGACGGTGCGCCCGCCGGCCGCGACCTCGCGGACCAGCTCCAGCACCTCGACGGCGTGACCGAGGTCGAGCGCGCTGGTCGGCTCGTCGAGCAGCACGACGGGGGCGTCCTGGGCGAGCACCATGGCGAGCCAGCAGCGCTGGCGCTGGCCGCCGGAGAGCCGGTCGAGCCGGCGGTCGGCGAACTCCTCGACACCGGTGGCCCGCAGTGCCTCGGCGGTGAGCCGCTCGTCGTCGGCCGACCACTGGCGGAACAGGCCCTGGTGCGGGTGGCGGCCGTAGCGCACCAGCCCGGCCACGGTGACCGCCTCCGGCGCCTGCGGGCTCTGCGGCAGCAGCGCCACCCGGTGGGCGGCCTGACGGGGGCGCAGCTTCCAGATGTCCTCGCCGCCGACCAGCACCCGCCCGGAGTCCGGCCGGTGGAGGCGGGCGATCGAGCGCAGCAGGGTGGACTTGCCGCAGCCGTTGGGGCCGACGATGGCCACCACCTGCCCGCCGGGCACGGTGAGGTCCACGCCGCCCAGCACCGGGCGCCCGGGGCCGTAGCCGGCCTTGAGGCCCTCGACCGTCAACTCCATGGCGGGTTCCTTCGACAGAGGGGACGAGCGGACGGGGAGGCGGCGGGCACCCCGGTGGGGGCGCCCGCCGCCGGCGGTCACTTGGCGGCGAGCGCCTTGCTGATGTCCTCGATCACCACGTCGGCCGCGAGCGGGCCGCCGCGGGTGGACCAGACCGAGCCGTCGACGGTGACGGTGTGGTTGTTCTTCACCGCGTTCAGCTCCTGGTAGGCGGGCTTGGACTGGACGTCCTTCAGCGCGGCCTTGCCGTCGTCGGTGAGGGTGGAGAGGAACAGCCAGTCGCCGTCGATCTCGTTGATCTTCTCCAGGCTCAGCGCCGGGGTGTGCGCGTTGCCGTCCTTGTCCTGGGCCTGCGGGCGGGTCAGGCCCATGTCGAGGGCGACACCGCTGGCGAACTGCTTCTTCTCCATCCAGCTCGGGCCGGTCGGGTTCCAGCGCACGATGGAGACGGCCTTGCCCTTGTTCTCGCCGAGCTCGCCGCCGGCCTTGACGGCCTTGGCGTCGTAGTCGGCGATGACCTTGTTCGCCTGGTCCAGCTTGTTGACGGCGTTTCCGATGCCGCGGAAGGAGAGCTTCCAGTCGTCGGTGGGCGCCATGGTGACCACGGTGGCCGGGGTGATCTCGCGCAGCTGCTTGAGGACCTGCTGGTCCTGCATGTCGCCGGCCAGGATCAGGTCGGGCTTGGCGGCGATCACCTTGTCCATCACGGGCTGGAGCAGATTGCCGACCACCGGGATGCCCTGGACCTTGTCCTTCAGGTACGCCGGCGGCTCGTTGAGGCCCTGTCCGTTGGTGATGCCGGCCGGCTTGAGGCCGAGGGCGAGCACCGCGTCGAGGTCCTCCTGGGTGAGGGTGACGATGCGCTTGGGCTCGGCGGGGATCTCGACGGCCGTGCCGGTGGCGTCCTTGACGGTCCGCTTGCCGCCGGCCGCGTCGGCGGCCGGGGCGCCCGAGGCGGCGGTGGTGGCGGCGGACGACGAGCCCTCCGGGGAGGAGGAGCCCTTGTCGGAGGAGCCCGACGAGCCGCAGCCGACGAGCAGGAGCGTGGCCGCCCCGGTGGCGGCCAGCGCCTGGACCGCGCGGCGGCGGGCGGGGTGGAGCGGGCTCTGGCGGGTCGACATGGGTTCCTCCGGGCAGGGGTGTTGCAGACGGGCGGTGCGGTCGGTGAGCGATGGAGCGGTGGTGCGGTGCCGCGAACCAGGGGCGATCCGGGCGGAACCGGCGCCGGGCCGGACGCCTGCCCGACCGCGATGACCATTAGGTTAGCCTTACCTTATGACATTGTCGCAAGTGGGTACCGCCGAGGCGGCCGACGCGGATCCCCCCGCCCCCGCCCCGCCGGCGGCCGAACGGTCGCGCCGCACCTCCCGGGCCGCCGTCGGCGGCATCCTCGCCGCCCTGCTCGCGCTCACCGCGCTCTCCCTGTCCGTCGGCGCCGGCGAGGTCGGCCCCGGCCGGGTGCTCGACTACCTGCTCGACACCGACGGCGCCCGCGCCGACAGCCGGCTCGCCCTGGTCGTCGGCGACCTGCGGCTCCCCCGCACCCTGACCGCGCTGCTGGTCGGCGCCGCCCTCGGCGTGGCCGGCGCGCAGTTGCAGTCCGTCACCCGCAACCCGCTCGCCGAGACCGGCCTGCTCGGCGTCAACGCCGGTGCCTCGCTCGGCGTCGTGCTCGGCATCGCCGTCCTCGGCGTCCAGACCTCCTACGGCTACCTCGCCTTCGCCTTCGGCGGCGCCGTACTGGCCAGCGGGCTGGTCCTGGCGATCGCCGGCAGCCGCGGCGGCGGCTCCCCGATGCGCCTGGTGCTCGGCGGCTCCGCCGTCGGCGCCACCTTCGGCGGCCTGACCGGCGTACTGATCGTCAACTCCCCCGAGGCCTACGACCGCTACCGGGTCTGGGTGCTCGGCTCGCTGGCCGGGGTCGAGGGCTGGACCACGCTGCGCCAGCTCGCCCCCGTACTCGGCGTCGGCTTCCTGGTCGCCCTCCTCACCACCCGGCCGCTGTCCGCGCTCGCGCTCGGCGACGACCTCGCCCGCGGCCTCGGCCACCGGCCCGGCGCCGTCCGCGCCTCCGTCGCGCTCGCCGTCACCCTGCTCACCGCCTCCGCCGTCGCCCTGGCCGGGCCGATCTCCTTCCTCGGCCTGCTCGCCGGCTTCCTCGCCCGCGCCGCCGCCGGGCCGAAGGTCGGCCGGCTCACCCTGCTCGCCGGACTCGTCGGTGCGACCGTGCTGACCGGGGCCGACGTCCTCGCCCGGGTGGTGGCCCGCCCGTTCGAGGCCCCGGTCTCGGTGATCGTCGCGCTGATCGGCGCGCCCACCCTGATCGCCATCGTCCGCTCCCGCAGGACCGCCGCGCTCGGCCTGACCGACACCGCCCCCGCCGAGACCTCCGGCCGCCACGGCCACCCGGAGGAGCAGCCGCCCCGGCCCGACCTGGTGGTCCGGCGCGGTGCGCTGTCCGTGCTGCTCCCCCGCCGCTCCGCGCTGGCCGCGCTCGGCCTCGCCGCCGTGCTGCTGGCCGCCGTGGTGGTCTCCGCGCACGCCGGCCAGAGCGAACTCGGCCTCGGCCGCACCTTCCAGGCCGTCTTCGGCTACGGGGAGCGCCTCGACGTGCTGCTGGTGCAGAAGTTCCGGCTCGGCCGGATCGTCGCGGGCCTCGCCGCCGGCGCCGCGCTCGGCCTGGCCGGCTGCCTCACCCAGACGCTCGCCCGCAACCGCCTCGCCACCCCGGAACTGCTCGGCGTCAACGACGGCGCCACCGCCGCGGTGCTGATCTCGGTCACCGCCTCGGGCGCGTTCGGCGCCTGGTGGGCCGGACCCGTCGGCGCACTGGTCGCCGTCGCCGTGGTCACCCTCGTCTCCGGCGGACTCGGCGCGCGCGGCTACCGGGTCCTGGTGGTCGGCCTCGCCATGTCGGCGCTCGCCTCCGCTGTCATCCAGGTGGCGATGGCCCGGCGTTCGCTCAGCTCGGCGTCCTCCCTGTACGTCTGGACCTCCGGCAGCCTCAACGGCCGCGACTACGAGGTGGCCACGCCGGTGCTGATCGGCCTCGCCGTGCTGGTACCGCTCGCCCTGGTGGTGGCCCGGCGGCTCGCCGTCCTGCGGTTCGACGACAACGTGGCGTCCTCGCTCGGCGTCGACCCCGGCCGGGTCCGGCTCGCCTGCCTGCTGCTCGCCGTGGCGCTGGCCGGCCTCGCCGTCGGCGTCTGCGGCCCGGTCGGCTTCGTCGCGCTGGCCGCGCCGGTGGTCGCCGGACGGCTGGCCGGACCGGCGCGCGTCCCGGTGGTCGGCTCGGCGCTGGTCGGCGCGGTGCTGATCGTGCTGGCCGACACCCTCGGCCGGGTGCTGATCTCCGGCGTCGAGATCCCGGTGGGCATCGTCACCACCGTGCTCGGCGGCCCCTTCCTGCTCTGGGTGTTGCTCGGCCGCAAGGGCAACCCCGCCTGACCTCTTGAGGAGTTCTCCCCGTGCCGAACGAACAGCCCCTCGCCGGTGACGAGTTCTGGGCCAGGGTGGCCGCCGAGGGCGCGCCGCTGGTCGACCCCGACCCCGACGACCCGGCCTACCGGCGGGTGACCTTCGTGCTGCGCGACGAGCCCGGCGAGCAGCCGTACGACGCCGTGCTCGCACTCGTCCACACCGTCACCGACAAGGACCGGCACGCCGGCGACCTCACCCCGCACCTGATGGAGCGCCGGGCCGGCGGCTGGTCGCGCAGCTACCGGCTGCGCGCCGACCACCGGGCCTCCTACCAGCTGTACCCGGTGCGCGGCGCCGTCCCCGGCACCCGGCGGGCCGACTGGCTGCGGGTGCTCGACGGCGCCCGCCCCGACCCGCACTGCGCCGGGGCGCAGCTGCCCGGCCGCGACGGCCGCCACCCCTCCTCGGTGCTCGCCCTGCCCGAGGCGCCCGCCCAGCCGTACGCCCGGCGGCGCGCGGACGTGCCCCGCGGCCGCACCGTGCGCGCCGAGGTGGCCGGGCGGCGGATCGACGTCCACCTGCCCGCCGGGCACCGCCCCGACGCCGGGCCGTACCCGGTGCTGGTGCTGCTGGACGGCGAGATGTGGGGCGAGGTGCTGTCCTTCGGCGACACCCTGGACAACCTGACGGCCGAGGGCCTGATCCCGCCGACCGTCGCCCTGCTCGTGCACACCATGGGTCCCGGCCGGCCGGGCGACCTCAGCTGCAACCCGGACTTCGTCGACCTGCTCGCCGACCGGGTCCTGCCCTGGGCCGCCGCGGAGCACCGCGTCACCGCCGACCCGGCCCGCACCGTGATCGCCGGCCAGAGCGCGGGCGGCCTGACCGCCGCCTTCGCCGCCTTCCGCCGCCCGGCCCGGTTCGGCAACGCGCTGTCGCAGTCCGGCTCGTTCTGGTGGCCCGACGGCACCGAGTTCGACAGCGGCAGCGAGTGGCTGACCCGCCGGTTCGCGGCCACCGAGCCCGGCGGCGCCCGCTTCTGGATCGAGGTCGGCCTCCAGGAGTGGATGCTCCTCACCGAGAACCGCCACCTGCGCGACGTCCTCACCGCGCGCGGCTACGACCTCGCCTACCGCGAGTTCAACGGCGGCCACGACTACGCCTGCTGGCGCGGCGGCCTCGCCGACGGCCTGGTCCACCTGCTGGGCGCGGGCGGAGGACCGCAGGAACCGCAGGGGCGCTGACGGTCGG
>NZ_JBHVER010000205.1:0-1955 GCF_042802195.1 Kitasatospora sp. NPDC057500
CCGCCGGCCCGTACGGCGGGCCCCGGCGGCATGCCGGCGACCAGGCAGGCAACCGGTCGTCAGGGGCGGCGGTCGGTGGGCGGTCGGTCGGTGGGCGGTCGGTCGGTGGGCGGTCGGTCGTCGAGGAGGGCCTGGCCGAGGGGGGTCAGGGCGTGGCGGACGCCGGTGCCGGTGCGCTCGGTGGTGAGCAGGCCGGCGGCGCGCAGGACGGTGGCGTGGTGGCTGGCGGTCGCGGCGGAGGTCCCGGTGCGGCGGGCGAGTTCGGCGGTGCCCGCCGGCTCGGCCGCCGCCCGCAGGGTGCGGGCGCGGGTGGCACCGAGCAGCGCGACGAGCCCGCCGCCCGGCTCCTCGGCGGCGGCCGCGGCCCAGACGGTCCGGTAGGTGGCGAGGTCACGGGCCAGCGGGTAGTGCAGCACCAGCGGGTGCTCCGGTCCCCGGTTGTCGGTCATGGCCACCGGCTCGGGCCAGAAGAAGGTCGGCACGAGCAGGATCCCGGTCCCCCGCAGGTACACATCGGCCTCCAGCGGGCAGGGCACCGACAGCACCGGTGCCGCCCAGTGGATGTCGGGGTGCAGCGAGCCGAGCAGGCCGTCCAGCCCGGCGTCGGCCGTCGCCAGCGCCCGCGCGGTCCGGTCGGTGTGCGCGGCGGCCATCAGCTGCGACCAGTACGGGGCGACCGCGAAGGCGTGGTACTCGCGCAGCCTGCGGTCCACGACCGCCCGCCACTCGCGGGAGCCGCCGTGCAGCTCCCGCACCCAGCGGGGCGTCCTCGGCCGCAGGAACTCCAGGACGGTCAGGTCCGCCGCCCACCGCCGGCGCGGCAGCGACCAGGTGTCGTCCAGGCTGTCCGGCAGGCTGTCGGTGGCGGCGTGCAGGAACGCCTCCGGTGCCTCCACCGCCCCGGCCGGCGTCGCCAGCTCGAACAGCACGCCCAGTTCGGGGCGCACGCGTCTGCGGGTCCTGCTGCGCCACCCCTCCAGGGCCGCTCCTCCCACGTCGCGGGCCTGTACCAGTGACAGGCTCAGGACCGTCTCGGCGAGCGGGTCGGGCGCCCGCGCGATCCGGACCCTGGTCAGGTCGTCGTGGGTGAAGTGGATACGCAGCAATCCGGTCCCTTCCGTCGGCCTCCCGGCGGGGTGCGGCGACATCCCGGCCTCGCCCCCACCGATCCCTGCGGCCCCGGGCGGCCGTGAGCCCACCGTAAGCGCACTGTTCGGGCGCGGCGCGCACGTTGCCCGGCTCTGACCGGTTCGTGGCACGCCCCGGACATTGCGCCGCCCGAATTCGATGGACCTCGAAGGGCCTTGGGGCGAACCGGGCCGGTTGGCGATGCTGATCGCCGAGGGCGTCCCACCGCGGCGTCCCGGCCCTTCGGTGAGGAGTGCGTCCCATCATGCGATCCACCACCCGTCAGTCCCTCGTCCGCTCCGGTGTCGTGGCCGGCAGCCTGCTCGCCGCCGCGGCCGTGCTGGCCACCCCCGCGCAGGCCGCCCCGGTGCTGCACGGCTACGCCAACGTCGTCCAGGGCAAGTGCCTCGACATCCGCGGCGGCTCCACCGCCGAGGGCGCGCTGCTCCAGGAGTTCAGCTGCAAGAACGCCTCGAACCAGCGGTTCTGGACGGACGACGCCGCCGTCGGCGGGACCGAGATCCGGGTGCAGAGCTCGTTCCTGTGTCTCGAACCGACCACCCTGAACGCCTACAGCAGCATCATCCAGCGCCAGTGCTCCGGCGCGGACACCCAGAAGTGGGAGCTGGTCCCGCAGGGCGTCAACGCCGTCGCCTTCAAGAACAAGGCGACCGGCCTGTGCCTCCAGGACTGGCTCTCGGGCGACGGCAGCCGGCGCGAGGTCAACATGTGGCAGTGCAACGGGAGCGCCTACCAGCAGTGGCTCCTGCGCTGACGGGCCGGCTCCGGCTCCGGGCGCGGCCGGGCTCGGGCGGCCGCGCCCGGGG
>NZ_JBHVER010000205.1:2053-14184 GCF_042802195.1 Kitasatospora sp. NPDC057500
CGCGGCGGTGCTCAGGCGGCCGTGCCCGGGGCGGCGGTGCTCAGGCGGCCGTGCCCGGGGCGGCGGTGCTCAGGCGGCCGTGCCCGGGGCGGCGGTGCTCAGGCGGCCGTGCCCGGGGCGGCGGTGGAGCCGGCCGGGACGCCGAGGGAGCGTTCGGCCTTGGCGACGGCGGCCCGGTAGTAGAGGGAGGCCAGGTCGGCGTCGTCCGAGCCCTCCTGGAAGTACCCGTAGCCGAGCGCGACGTCCCCGAGGCGTTCGAAGCCGAGGTAGCCGTGGAGCTGGGTGCCGCCGAGTGAGCCGTCGATGCGGACGGCCGGGGCCTCCTCGCGGTCGCCGAGGGCGATCTGGGTGACGGTCAGGGTCACGCTCTCCCCCTCGCCGTCGGTGATGTCGAGGCTCGGGCACTCGGTGAACGCGGATTCGACGGCTTCGAGGTCGGAGTCCATCTCGTCGGGCTCCGCCGCGGTGAGGAACTCCACGATGAACGGGTGGCCGTCCGGGCCCTCGAACTGGGCCTCCTGGTAGGGGCTCTGGGCGGAGCTCGGCAGGTCGTCGGTCACGGTGCCGTTGAGCAGCGCCCGCAGGGCGTCGCACCCGTCCAGCGGGGTGGCGCCGGAGCCCGGTGGGGGCGTGGGGCTCTCGGTGCCCGGCTCGACATCGGTGAAGTCGGGGCCGAGTTCGGCGGCGGTCAGCAGGGCCGCCCGGAGCTGCTCGTCGGTGGGCAGCTGGGTGACGGCCGCGGGTGCGTTCGCGGCGGCGGTCGCGCCGACGGCGCTCGCGGGCGCTGGTGCGGGTGCCGGTGCCGAACCGGCGGAGAGCTGGGCGCCGCCGAGGGTGAGCGCCGTCGCGACGGCCACCGCGGTGAGGGCGGGGAGAGGCCTCGGGAGGGACATGCGGGCCCCCGGTCGAGAGGTCGGACAGGGACAGGCGTCCAGTCTCCCACCGACGGTCCCGACCCGCCCCTCCGGCAGGCATCGCCGCAGGTCAGGGCAGTTCGCTTCGGCCCGGGGCCAGCGCGTCGAGGGTCTCCGCGAGCCAGTGCACCCAGAACTCCTCCAGGCCGATCCCGGCGCGCAGCACGGCGTGCTGGAGCGGGTCGCCGTCGTGCTCCGCCCCGGCCGGGAAGTCGCGCCGCTCGATCTCCTCGTAGTGCGCCAACTGCTCGCGGTGCAGGGCGAGGTGACGGCGCAGCTCGACGTCCAGCCCGGCCGTGCCGACCACCGCAGCGGCACGCAGCCGCAGCAGCAGCGGGTCGCGGATCGGCCGGGGCTCGTCGGCGGCGGCCGTCCACCGCTCCAGCTCGGCGCGCCCGCCGGGCAGCACCTCGTACTCCTTCTTCTGCCCGCGCACCGGCCCGGTCTGCGGGAGCGCCCGGATCAGCCCGGCGGCCTCCAGCCGGCTCAGCTCGCGGTAGATCTGCTGGTGGGTGGCGGACCAGAAGAAGCCGATCGACTTGTCGAACCGCCGCGTCAGCTCCAGACCGGAGGACGGCTTCTCCAGCAGGGCGGTGAGGATGGCGTGCGGCAGCGACATGGCACCGATCCTAGGCCGGATCCCGGGCCGGTCCCCCGGAGCGCCGCCGCACGCGGGGGTGGCCGCTCAGAGGGCGGCGGCCAGCTCGGTGCCCTGCTTGATGGCGCGCTTGGCGTCGAGTTCGGCCGCCACGTCGGCGCCGCCGATGAGGTGCGGGGTGACGCCGAGGGCGCGCAGCGCGGCGTCGAGGTCGCGGCGCGGCTCCTGGCCGGTGCAGAGCACCACGGTGTCGACGGGCAGCAGCTGCGGTTCGCCGCCGAGGGTGAGGTGCAGTCCGGCGTCGTCGATCAGGTCGTAGCGGGCGCCGGCGACCATCGTGACGCCGCGGTGCTTGAGCTCGGTGCGGTGGATCCAGCCGGTGGTCCTGCCGAGTCCGCCGCCGACCTTGCCCGGCTTGCGCTGGAGCAGGTGGACGCGGCGGGGCGGCTCGGGGCGCTCGGGGCCGGTGAGGCCGCCGCGCTCGCGGTACTCGCCGTCGATGCCCCAGTGGCGGCGGTGCACGGCCGGGTCGAGGCTGGGCGCGTCGCCCGCGTCGGTGAGGTACTCGGCGACGTCGAAGCCGATGCCGCCGGCGCCGAGGACGGCCACCCGCTCGCCGACGTGGGCGCCGTCGCGCAGCACGTCGAGGTAGCCGAGCACGCTGGGGTGGTCGACGCCGGGCAGGTCGGCGGGGTCGGGGGTGCGCGGGGTGACGCCGGTGGCGAGCACCACCTCGTCGAAGCCCTCGGCGGCGAGGCCGTCCGCGTCCGCCGTCGTGCCGAGCCGCAGGTCCACGCCGAGGGTGTCGAGGCGGTGGCGGTAGTAGCGCAGGGTCTCGGCGAACTCCTCCTTGCCGGGGATGCGGCGGGCGATGTCGAGCTGGCCGCCGATGGTGCCGGCGGCGTCGTACAGGGTGACCCGGTGGCCGCGCTCGGCGGCGGTGACGGCGAAGGCGAGGCCGGCCGGTCCGGCGCCGACGACGCCGATCCGCTTGGCGAGCCGGGTGGGGGCGAGGACGAGTTCGGTCTCGTGGCAGGCGCGCGGGTTGACCAGGCAGGAGGTGATCTTCCCGCTGAAGGTGTGGTCGAGGCAGGCCTGGTTGCAGCCGATGCAGGTGTTGACGGCCTCGGGGCGGCCCTCGGCGGCCTTGGCGACGAAGTCGGGGTCGGCGAGCAGCGGGCGGGCGAGCGAGACCAGGTCCGCGCAGCCGTCGGCGAGCAGCTGCTCGGCCAGTTCCGGGGTGTTGATGCGGTTGCTGGTGACCAGCGGTATCGAGACCGACCCCATCACCCGCTTCGTCACCCAGGCCCAGGCACCGCGCGGCACCGAGGTGGCGATGGTGGGGATGCGCGCCTCGTGCCAGCCGATGCCGGTGTTGATGACGGTGGCGCCGGCCTCCTCGACGGCCCCGGCGAGGCGGACCACCTCGTCGAGGGTGGAGCCGCCGGGGACGAGGTCGAGCATGGAGAGCCGGTAGATCACGATGAAGTCCGGGCCGACCCGCTCGCGCACCCGGCGGACGATCTCCACCGGGAAGCGCATCCGGTTCTCGTACGGGCCGCCCCACTCGTCCTCGCGGTGGTTGGTGGCGGCGGCGGTGAACTCGTTGATCAGGTAGCCCTCGGAGCCCATGATCTCGACGCCGTCGTAGCCGGCCCGCCGGGCGAGCGCGGCGCAGCGGGCGAAGTCGTCGACGGTCCGCTCGACCTCGTCGGCGGTGAGGGCGCGCGGCGGGAAGGGGCTGATCGGGGCCTGGAGGGCGCTGGGGGCGACCAGGCCGGGGTGGTAGGCGTAGCGGCCGAAGTGCAGGATCTGCAGCGCGATCCGGCCGCCGGCGGCGTGCACGGCGTCGGTGACGACGCGGTGCCGGTCGGCCTCCTGCTCGGTGGTGAGCATGGCGCCGCCGTCCCAGGGGCGGCCGGCCTCGTTGGGGGCGATGCCGCCGGTGACGATGAGGCCGACGCCGCCGCGGGCGCGTTCGGCGTAGAAGGCGGCCATCCGCTCGAAGCCGTCCGGAGCCTCCTCCAGGCCGACGTGCATGGAGCCCATGATCACGCGGTTGGGGAGGGTGGTGAAGCCGAGGTCGAGCGGGCGCAGCAGGTGCGGGTAGGGCGGCGGCGGGGCTTCGGTGCTGGCGGTCGTCGTCATCGCGGCGTCTCCTGGACGGGCTGGTGGTTACTCCACGGTAGGGGACGGGCGGCCATTTATGCAACGAGTTGCATAAGTGATGCCGGGAACACCGCCCGGCCCTCCCCGGCGGGCCTCCCCGGCGGATCACCACGACGGATCTCCCTGACGGGCCTCTTCGGCGGTCCTCCCCGGCGGATCTCCCTGACGGATCGTCAGTGCGCGCCGTATCGTCGATGCCGACGGGACGACGAAGGGGCCGGCGCGGGGCCGGCGGGGTCCCGGCGAGAGGGGGACGGTCGTGCGGGGTGGATCGGTCGCCGTGGTCGGCGGCAGCATCGCGGGGTGCGCGCTCGCGCGGGCGGCGGCCCGGGGCGGCGCCGAGCGGGTCACCGTGCTGGAGCGCAGCCCGGGGCACCTGGAGGACCGCGGGGTGGGCCTGTGCATCCTGCTGGACCGCTACGACGAACTCGTCCGGGCCGGGCACCTCGACGACGGCATCCGCCACCACCCCGTCACCTCCCGGCACTGGGTGGCGCGCGGCGGGGACGACTCCGGGCGCGGACGGGTGCTGTGGGTGCAGCCGATGGCCATGCACTCCTACCACTGGGGCGTGCTCTGGCAGGGCCTGCGCGAACGCACCCCGGACAGCGTCGGGTTCCGCCCCGGCACGGCCGTCACCGCGGTCGGCGGCACCGACGCCGCCGGGCCCGCCTGGGTGGAGACAGCGACCGGCGGACGCGAGGAGCACGACCTGGTGGTCGGCGCCGACGGCCACCGCTCGGTGGTGCGCACCGCCGTCTGCCCCGGGGCCCGCTCCGAGTACGCCGGGTACGTCGCCTGGCGCGGCAGCTTCGACGCGCAGCTGCTCGACACCCTCCCCGGCGGCGCGGCCCGCTGGCCGGAGCAGGAGGTGATCACCGCCTGCTACCCCGGCGGCCAGGTCGTGCTCTACCGCATCCCCGGACTCGCCCCCGGCTCCACCCTGGTGAACTGGGTCTTCTACGCCCCCGCGCCCGCCTGGCTGGAGCGCGCCTCCGAGGACTCCGACCCGCTCGGCTTCGCGGTCGGCTCGCTGGACACCGCCCGCCACGACGAACTGGCCGAACTCGCCGAGCGCGTGCTGCCGTCGTACTGGGCGGCGGCCGTCAACCTGACCCCGGTCGAACGGATCCTGCTCCAGCCGATCCACGACCTGGAGACCCCGCGCCGCACCGCCGGCCGCCTGCTGCTCGCCGGCGACGCCGCCACCCTCGTGCGCCCGCACACCACCAGCGGCGCCGCCAAGGCGCTCCAGGACGCCTCCGCCTTCGAGGACGCCTGGCGGGCGGCCGGGGACTGGGCGGACCTGCTGCCCGGCTACGACCGCGAACGCGGCGCGGCCGGGCACGCCCTGGTGGGCCTCAGCCGCCGGCTGGGCCGGGCGCAGGTCACCGGCGCGCCGGACTGGTCGGCCATCGACGCGGCGGGGATGGCCGCGTGGTGGCAGGGGCAGTTGGGCAGCACGGGCGGGTTCGGCGGGCTGGCACTCGACCGCTCGCCGAACCCGCCGTCGGCCACCGGGCGTTGACCCGCTCAGTCGACCGCCCGGTGGCCCGCCGCTCCGGTCAGACGTTCACGCCGTAGTCGGTGGCGATGCCGCGCAGGCCGGAGGCGTAACCCTGGCCGATCGCGCGGAACTTCCACTCGGCGCCGTTGCGGTACAGCTCGCCGAAGACCATCGCCGTCTCGGTGGAGGCGTCCTCGGAGAGGTCGTAACGGGCGATCTCCTGCCCGTTGGCCTGGTTGACGACCCGGATGAACGCGTTGCGCACCTGGCCGAAGCTCTGGAACCGGGCGTCCGCGTCGTAGATCGACACCGGGAAGACCACCCGCGCCACCTCCCCCGGGACGGTGGCCAGGTCGACCTTGATCTGCTCGTCGTCGCCGTCGCCGCCACCGGTGAGGTTGTCACCGCTGTGCTCGACCGAACCGTCCGGGCTGCTCAGGTTGTTGAAGAAGACGAAGTGCCGGTCCGAGAGCACCCTGCCGTTCGCGGCGCAGAGCAGCGCGCTCGCATCCAGGTCGTAGTCGGCACCGGTGGTGGTGCGCACGTCCCAGCCGAGTCCGACGATGACGGCCGTCAGGCCCGGCGCCTCCTTGGTGAGCGAGACATTGCCGCCCTTGGCCAGCGAAACTCCCACGATTGCCCTCCTCGGTCGCTCTCCCTGCCAATGAATCTACAGCACTGTAGAGATCACGAGGCCCGGTCGCGCGACAACAACCCGGTCACATGCTCCGGCAGCAGACAGGCCCGGCGGGAGAGGATCTCGACGAAGGCCGCCGTCAACGCGTCCGGCCTGGTCCGGGTGTACGCCACCAGCGGCCGCCGCACCGGCGGTTCGGGCCTGCGCACCAGCCCGTCGAACCCGGCCGGCACGATGTTCGCCGGCACCAGCGCCGGCCCCAGCCCCGCCGCCGCGAGCAACGGCGCCGCCGCCGTCTGCTCGGTGCGCACCGCCGCCCGGGGCCGGAACCCGGCCTCGGCGCAGGCCGCGTCCAGCAGGTCCGCCAGGCCGTTGCCGGGCGCGTAGTGCACCCAGTCGCGCTCGGCCAGGTCCGCCAGCGGCACGCGGTCCGCCGTCTCCTCGCCCGACGGAAGCACCAGCACGAACTCCTCCACCCCCAGCTCCCGGATCGGCCCCTCCCACTCCCCCGGCGGCGTCCCCACCGCCACGTCCGCCTGCCCGGCCGCCATCGCCGCCCGCAGCTCCTCGTTGTGCGCGAACTCCCGCAGCCGGATCCGCACCCCCGGGTGCGCCGCCCGCCACGCCCGCAGCACCGGCGGCAGGATGCCCAGGCTCACCGAGTACACCGTCGCCAACTCCAGCTCCCCGCCCGCCAGTCCGGCCGCCTGCCGGGCCGCCGCGCGCAGCCGCCCGGCGTCCGCCAGCGCCGCCCGCGCATGCGGCAGCACCGCCCGCCCCATCGGCGTCAGCCGCACCCCGCGGGGCAACCGCTCCAGCAGCGGCCCGCCCACCGCCTTCTCCAGCGCCCGCACCTGGTGCGACAGCGCGGGCTGGGTGACGTGCAGCAGCTCGGCGGCGCGGGTGAAGGAACCGGTGTCGACGACGGTCACCAGGTACTCGAACTGCCGGAGGGTAGCCATGCAGACAGTTTATGGCTCCCGCAAAAAACAAGCCTTGGACGCATCGCCCCTGCTCAGCGCAGCCTTTCCCCATGACCGACACCGACCTTCCCGCGTCCTTCCCGCTTCCCCTCCCCCTCACCCTCCCGCTCCCCCTCGCCTCCCGCCGCGTCGTCGTGGTCGGCGCCGGCTCCCACACCGGCCGCGCCCTCGCCCACGCCGCCTCCGCCGCCGGAGCCGAACTGATCCTCGCCGGCCCCGACCCGCGCAAGCTGGAGTGGACGGCCGGCGAACTGTCCGGCCCCGCGAAGGTCGTCCCCGTCGACCTCACCGACGAGGCCTCCATCGCCGCCCTCGCCACCGCCACCGGCCGCTTCGACCACCTGGTCTCCACCGCCGCCCTCCCCGCCAACGGCCCGCTCGCCGACCTCGAACTCGCCGACATCCACCGCGCGTTCGCCGCCAAGGTCTACGGCCCGCTGCTGCTCGCCAAGCACCTCGCCCCGCACGCCGCCACCGACACCCCCGACGGCGCCTCCTTCACCTTCTTCTCCGGCGTAGCCGCCTGGCGTCCCGCCCCCGCCCGCACCGTGATGGCCACCACCAACGGCGCCCTCGCCTTCCTCGTCCAGGCCCTCGCCGTCGAGATCGCCCCCGTGCGCGTCAACGCCGTCTCCCCCGGCATCGTCGACACCGGCGCCTGGGACCGCCTCGGCGCCGACAAGGCCGCCTTCCTCCACACCACCGCCACCCGCAACCCCGCCCGCCGCACCGGCACCCCCGAAGACCTCACCCGCGCCGTCCACTACGCCATGACCAGCCCCTACGTCACCGGCACCGTCCTCCACGTCGACGGCGGCGCCCGCCTGGCCTGAGCCCCCGGAACGCCCCGACCGTGGAGCCCCCCGCCCCATGGCCGGGGTTCACCGGCTGACGGAGGTACGGCGATTCGAACTCGTCGACGCACAAGCCGGACTCCCGCGTCTCCAGGACGGCGCCCTCCTCCGGCGAGCACGCCGAAAGGCCGCCGCCCCATGCGGGGTGGCGGCCTTCCGGCCGTTCGGACAACACCGTCATCGCGCTACCGCACCGGTCGACCCGGTGCCCGATCGACGGGCGGGCAATCCGGACGCGAGCCCGAGATCAACGTGCTGCTCCCGGGCAGGACGTCAGGAGAGAACGTCACTCTCCCACGAGGAGAGATCCTTCCGGAACCGCCTACTCGACGAGAATGCTCCCTCGGAGGTCTGCACGGTCATCTCCAGGAAACGACCCCCCAGCACTCTCCTGACAGAAATATCCCGAGCAAAAACGGCTCCGATCAGGTCCAGCGAGGAGGATACCGGAACACTGTCAAAGACATATCCGCCGATGACTATCCTGACATCCGCGCTTCCGTCCCGGACCGAGACAATCACCTCCTCGCCGTCCAGAGCATCGACCCACAGGTCGACGATTCTGGGGGACTCCATGACCTCCACAGGAACCACCGCCGAGACGAACTGGCGCGATGCCGCGTCGGAGACCAGGTCGTCGATTGTCATGTCACCCCTTCCATCCCCTGGACTTCCAAGTGGGAGCAGGACGATTCTTCGGCTTGCCCGGACGCCACGGACCGAAACCGACATCGATCTTGAGCTTGTTGATCTTGATGCGGAATACGGTTCGGACGTTGTTCTTCTTCTTCGACCTCACGAGCCCTGCGTCAAAGGTGCCGGTACCGCTCCACCCGATCGCATACTTGTCCGTCTTGGACTTCCCGTTGAGCAGGCCGGACCTCTTCGCACCGGAGTGCTTGTCGCCGAACAGAAGAGACTTCGCACCGATCACAGGGAGATTGTAGGCCCGGATTCCGATCTTTGCCCGAGTGATCTTGAGCAGCCTGGGGTTCGGGGTCGGCTTGGGTACCTTCGCCGCCACCTTGGTGGTCTTCACCGCAGCTGCCGCGACCTTGACGACCGGGCCGGCGCCGACGGTGGCGGCCACGGCGGTGACGGCCATCTCGGCGGCCTTCTCCCAGTTGCCGGTGGCGGCATAGGAGACCGATGAGACGGCGGCTGCGACAGCGCCGATCGGGCCGGGGACCACGGTGGCCACGACCTCGGCGACGACAGCGACGACCTGGACCGTCTTCTTCAGCCACTTGGGCATGCCCCAGTTGCCGTCGAGGTCGGTGCAGTTGACCGGGTCGCCGGTGCAGTAGTCGTACGCGCTGGCGTTGCCGCCGGGGACCGGGTCGATCTGGAGGAAGCGGCCCAGGGCCGGGCTGTAGAGGCGGGCACCCATGAGGATGTCGCCGTCCAGTGCCTCGGCCGAGCGCTGCTTACCGCCGAGCCAGCCGTAGCGGACCGCGGCCTGGCCGTCCTGCGGGATGCCGAACTCGTCGAAGTCCAGCACCACCGGGGTGGTCAGCGCGGTGTCGGTGGTGATGACGACCGAGCCGAACAGGTTGGTGAGCTGGAGCTGGACGTCACCGGTCTTGCTGGTGGTGGCCACCAGGTCGGCGTCGGGGCCCGAGACGTTGCGGGTCAGGGTGCCCTGGGCGGTGTCCTCGATCGTCCAGCGGACCTCGTCGCCGTCGTCGCCGTAGTGGTTCAGCTTCGACGTGGCGCCGGCCCAGGAGCCGTCCGCCTGCTTCTTCGACGTGGTGAACGCGGTCAGGCGGTGGGCGGCGTCGACGGCCCACTCCTGCTTGGTGTCCCCCTTCTCCTGGGCGGCGACGCGGTCGTTGGCCCAGTAGGTGTTGGTCGCACCGGTCGCGGTGGTCACCGTGCGCCCGAAGGCGTCGTAGGTGAAGCCCGCGTCGGTGAGGCGGTCGGCACTGTCGTAGGTGTGGTTCTCCGCCGTCGCCCCCGCCGTGCTGCACTCGCCGGACGCCCCCTTGGGGGAGGTCTGCTTGGACAGGCGGTTGGAGTGGGTGTCGAAGGCGTACTGGCGGGTGACGCAGCCGGTGGCGGCCGTGGACTGCTCGGCCTTCACCAGCCGGCCGAGCCGGTCGTACTGGTAGCTGCGGGTGGCGGTGGAGCTGGTGTCCTTGGCCACCTGCCCCTGGGTGGACATGTCGGTGGTCTGGGCCCAGACCACCTTGTTGTCGCTGGTACGGGTGTAGGTGCGGCTGGTGGCCTCGCCGACCGCGTTGGTGGTGTCCTTGCGGACGATGCCACCCGGGTAGGTCTGCTCGACGAGCTGGCCGTCCGGACCGTACTTCGCGGTGAACTCGCCGGCCACGCTGTCGTTGACCGAGGTGACCAGTCCGCGCGGCTCCTTCGCGCGGTCGTAGGTGTAGGTGGTGAAGCCGGTCGGGTCGGTGACCTTCACCGGCTTGCCGAACTTGTCGAACTCCGACGTGGTGGTGCCGCCGTCGGCGTCGGTGTACGAGATCAGTCGGCCCAGTGCGTCCAGGACGCGCACGAGCGACTTGCCGCCGGCGGTCGTCTTCACGGCATCGCCGGTGACCGGGTCGTACTCGGTGGTGACCTTCGGCAGCGGCTTGCCCTCGTCCGAGGTGATCTCGGTGGAGGTGACGCGGTCCGCGCCGTCGTAGGTGGTGACGGCCTTGCGGCTCTTGCCCGCGTTGACCTCGGTGGTCTCCTCTGCCTCACCGAACGGCGAGTAGCGGATCACCCGCTTGACCGGCAGCGTGGTCGGCATCCGAGACGCGTCCGCACCGGTGACCGCGCCACCTGGCGCGGTGGTGCAGCCCAGACCTGCCCACTCCGGACGGTTGGCACACTGCGCGTCGTCCGGGTTGGCACCGGCGGTGTAGAACACCGACTTCACCGTCCCGGCGTCCGAACCGTTCGAACCCGGCTTGCGCGACTCCACCGCACGCCCGGAAGCGTCGAACTTGACCGTGGCGGTCAGCTTGGCACCCAACGCGTCGGTGGTGACCGAGGTCGCCGCCTTCAGCGTCCAACCGGACGTGCCGCCGATCGGCGTGTCGTACCCCCTCTTGGTGACGCGCAGTTCGACGTCGTCGGCGTAGCCCTCGACGCGGGCGCCGTCGGTCTGGGTGGTGACCAGGTGGTACGCCTGGCCGTCGGGCTTGCCCTCGTCGTAGGTGTTGGTGTTGTGGTCGCGCGCCACCACCGAGGTCCCGGCCGGGAGGGTCGGGTTGACGGTGGTCTTGGTCAGCGTGACCGTGTCCAGGCCGGCGTGGTAACGCGGCCCGGTGCTGGCCGCGTTGGTGCCGGTGACGGTGAGCTTGAGCTCGTGGTCGCCGCGCGCCAGGTGGACCGGCGTGCCGACCGCGTACGGGGCCACGGCCGGGTCGGCGGAGTACTGGTCGATCGGCTGGCCGAGGTTCTGGCCGTCGATCGCGAACTGCACGGTGCCGTGGTCGGTGTACTTGGTCTGCTGGCCGGAGAGCAGGTAGTCGCCCTCCTCCGGCACGCTGACGCGGAGCACGGCGTAGCCGCCGGGGGCGGTCGCCCGCACGCTCAGGTGCGCGCCACCGGACCAGAGCAGGCCGCAGCAGTTGTTGTCGATCTGGACCGGCACGGTGGCGCCGAGCTGCGGCAGCTTCTCGGCCTCCGAGGTGACGGTGACCGGGGTGGTCTGGCCGTTCACCTGCTCGGCGAGCGAGGCGCGGTAGACCGGGCCGAGCGTCTCGACGACGTCGAGGCCGTCCGCGCTGTAGGTGGTGCGCGAGTCCAGGAGCCGGGCCCGGGACTTGGTGATCTCGGCCTTGCGCGCCTTCTGCTCGTCGGTCAGGTTCGCGGCGAGCAGTTCGGCCGGGATCTGGGGCAGGCTCAGTTCGGCGGTGAAGCGGTCGGCTTCGGGGTGGGTGCCGAGCGCGATGGCGCGGTTGGTGGCCTCCAGGGTGCGGACGGCGTGGCCGTAGCGGTCGTACTCGGTGGTGTCGATGTCACCGCCGGGGGTGATGGACGGGCTCGCCGTGTTGACCTCGTTGCCGGAGGCGTTGAGGTAGTGGACGGTGGCGGGCTTGTAGCCGTTCGGGCCGGGCTTGACCGCGGTGGCGGTGTTGGTGCCCGGGTCGTCCTCGGGACCGAACACGGCGGTGACGTCGGTGGGGGCGTCCAGCTGCGCCCACGTGGCCGTCTCCGCGCCGGACAGGTCGTACGGACCGCCCGCGCCGACGGTCAGCGGCACGTCGTAGACGACGTTGGTCGCGACCTCGCCGTTGACCTGGTCCTTGCTGCCCTGTGCCAGGGCGGCGCGGCGGACCTTGAGCAGGCGGCCCGGGTCCTGGTCGGCCGCGGCCTTGCCGTAGTCGAAGCTCCACGGCAGCTCACCCGCGGCGGTGATCTGGGTGACCCGGCCGTCCGCGTCGTAGCTGTACGTGGTCTTCAGCGGCTGGGCCAGGCGCGGGTCCCAGACCTGGGCGATGCGGCCCTTGTCGTCG
>NZ_JBHVER010000206.1:0-13992 GCF_042802195.1 Kitasatospora sp. NPDC057500
GGCCGGGGCTCAGCGCGGGTCGAGGCCCTGGGCGAGGAACCAGGGCAGCGGGTCGACGGGGGCGCCCCCGCCGGCCGGGCGGATCTCCAGGTGCAGGTGCGGGCCGGTGCTGTTGCCGCTGCTGCCGACGAAGGCGATGACGTCGCCGGCCTTCACGGTGCCCTTGCGGATCTTGTACGAGCGCAGGTGGCAGTACCAGACCTCGGTGCCGTCGGCGGTCTTGAGGATGGTCATGTAGCCGTACGACGGGTTCCACTGGGTGCGGATGGTGCCGTCGGCGACGGCCATCACCTGGGTGCCGCCGTCCACCGGGAAGTCGATGCCGGTGTGCCGCTTGGCCCAGTGGGTGCCGGCCGCGCCGAAGGCCTCGCCGATGCCGTGCTGGGCGACCGGCATGGAGATCCTGGGGCGCTCCGGCGCGGGGGCCGGCTGCTCGGTGGCGGCGGTCTGTGCGGCTTGTGCGGTCTGCGCGGCCTGTGCTGCTGCCTCCGCACCCGGCTGCCCTGCGGGGTCGGGGCCGCCCTGGGTGCCGGCGAGCGGCTGGCGGGCGTCGCTGCGGGAGGCCTGCTCGGCCTCGCCGGCGGCCAGCGCCTGCTGGGCGGCCTGCGCGGCCTCGGCCCGCGCGTTGTCCGGCGCGTCGGCGGCGGTGGCCTGCTCGGGGACCCGGCCGGCGGCCTGGGCGCGCTGCTGGTCGGCCTCGCCCTGGACGGTGACGGCGGCGGCCGCGGCGACGCCGAGCGCGGCCACCGAGGGCAGCGCGACCCGCAGCAGCGCGGTGCGGGTGGCGGCCTTGGCGGCGTCGCGGCGCTGGGACCGGGACTGCTCGCGGGCGGCGAGGCGCATTTCCGCACGGGTCGGGCGGGCGGCTGCTTCGGGAGCCATCGCGGCTGCCTCCTCGGTGGCCTCGGCGCGTCGTCGGGCGGGGGTAAACGACCGAGACTGTAGCCGGAAGCCGGACATCCGGACAAAAGTCCGTATGTCAAGGGGCTGGGGGTGTGCGCTTGCGGGGTAGAACAGGGAGGGGCGGCGGACGGTCTGTGATTTTCCCCTCGTCTTGAGGGGTGGTGCGGCCAAGCCGGACGGGTGGCGCTACCCTCCCCTCAGGTTGGTTATTGATCGTTAACCTCGCCCGTGCCCACAAGGTCCGGTGGGGGATGGACGACGAGGTCCGGGAGGCAGTGATGGGTGTGTCAGGACCGATCCGCGTGGTGGTCGCCAAGCCGGGGCTGGACGGCCACGACCGCGGTGCCAAGGTCATCGCGCGTGCCCTGCGCGACGCCGGCATGGAGGTCATCTACACCGGCCTGCACCAGACGCCGGAGCAGGTGGTCGACACCGCGATCCAGGAGGACGCGGACGGCATCGGCCTGTCGATCCTCTCCGGGGCGCACATGACGCTCTGCGCGCGGGTGCTGGAGCTGCTGAAGGAGCGCGACGCCGAGGACATCAAGGTCTTCTGCGGGGGGATCATCCCGGACGAGGACATCGTCGAGCTGAAGGCGATGGGCGTCGCCGACATCTTCACCCCGGGCACGCCGACCAGCGACGTGGTCGCCTGGGTCGAGGCCAATCTGCGGGCCGCGGGCTGACGGCCGCCGACGGGGCCGGTGCCGGACGGTGCGTCCGGTGCCGGCCCCGTGCGCGTCCGGCCGCCGGTCCAGCGGCCGTTCGGGCGGCCGTTCAGGCCGCCAGTTCGGCGAGCATCGCCTCGCGGAAGCGCAGCGTCCCGGCCAGCCGGGCGAAGGTCTCGCCCCAGGCGGTGGCGGGCGCGGCCCCGGCGGCCAGCGCCTCGACCGCCGCGGCGCTCTCCGGGGAGAGCGCGCGCTCGGTCATGCCGAGCACCCCGCTGTGGCTCCACGGGTAGGCGCCGGAGGCGGCGGCCCGGGCCAGCGCCTCGACCACCGCGGTGGACAGCGGCGGCGTCCACGGGGTGGCGCAGGCGCCGAGCAGTTGGAAGGCGTCGCCGAGGCCGTGCGCCTCGATGAAGGCGGCCGTCCAGGCGGCCCGTTCGGCGGGCGGGAGCACCGCGAGCAGCTTGGCGGGGGCACCGGTGGTGCGGGCGGGGCGCACCGGGCCGGGGACCGGCGCGGGCCCCAGCAGCGCGCGCGCCCAGGCGGCGTCCTGCTGGCGGACGGCGGCCCGGGCCCAGGCCTCGCGCAGGTCGTCGGCCCAGGTACTGCTGGTCTCGTCGATGGCGTCGCCGACCCGTAGGGCGAGCAGTCGCTCGGGCGTGAGGCCGGTGTGCCCGGTCCAGAGCGAGAGCGGCGCGGCGGCGATCACCTCGCCGAACCACCAGGCCCGTTCGCCGCGCCCGGTGGGCGACTTGGGCGGTATGCCGTCGCGCTGCATGGCCGGGTCGCACGCGGTGGGCGGGGTGACCAGCAGATGCGTGCCGTGGTCGGAGAGGCGCACGGCGGCACGGGCGCGCTCCGCCATCCGGGCGGCCAGCGCGGAGCCGGGCAGGGTGGAGAGCAGTTCGGCGGCGGTGGCCCGGACGTTCTTGCTGCGGTCGCCGAGGGCGGCCTCCAGGAAGGGCTCGTCGGCGAGCGAGAGGCCCTGTTGGAGGGCGTCCAGGAACAGCAGCCGGTCCTCGGCTCGCTCGGTGGACCAGGTGCCGTGCAGCAGGGCGAGGCCGGCCGCCGGATCGTGGCGGCGGAGCAGCGCGAGGTGGGTCACCCGCTCGGCGAACAGGCCCTCGTGCCACACCTGGTGGCCCTCGGCGGGCGCGGCGTCCGCGGCGGGCGGGGGCTCCGTGGCGGCGCGCTGGACGAACCGCCAGTCCGCGTTGCGCTCGGCGAGCCAGCGGCCGAGCGGGCCGGCCAGCGCGACCGCGTCGGGCCGCAGTTCGCTGCGGGCGCGGGCGGCGTCCAGCAGGGCCGGGACACTGGCGGCGGGCGCGCGGTAGCCGCGTTCGCGGGCGGTGGCGAGCCACTGCGGCAGCAGTTCGCCGACGTTGGCGAGCACGCCGCTGCCGCCGCCCCGGGTGGAGAGCAGCAGCGAGAGCCGGCGGGCGGCGGCGGCCGGCAGCTCGGGGCGGGTGTCCTCGGCGGCCGGGCGTCCGGCGGGGGCGGCGGCGGGGACGGGCAGCGCGCCGGCCCGGCGGCGGACCGTCTCCAGGGCCGCGAGTTCGAGCAGCGCGGCGGCCGGGTCGGTGCGGTCGACGGCGCCGTCGTACGGGGCGGCCGGGCCGGGCGCGGGGAGCGGGCGGCGGTCGGTGCCCAGCAGGGCGGTGGTCTGCAGGGACTCCCAGGGGTCGGGCACGGGGCCTCCTCCTCCGGTGGAACGGGTGCGGGTGGACGTCGGGTGGGCGGGCGTGGCCGCGCCCGGGGCGCGGCGGGCCGCTCAGGTCGTGGTGAGGCCGATCGGGCGGCCGTCCAGCCCCCAGGCGGTGACCGGGGCGAAGCCGCGGTGGCCGTACTCGCCGAAGACGGTGAGCGGGCGGCCGGTGGAGACGGCGGCGAGCCGCCAGAGCGCGGCGTCCGGGACGGCGGCGCGGTGCACGGGGACGGTGTGCCGGCCGTCGGTGAGGTGCCAGCCCTCCTCGGAGAGCACCGGGACGACCTCGGTGAGCACCGTCGGCCAGGCGTCCAGCCACGGGTCGTCGGCCACCGCGGTGCCGTAGCCGGCCACCGCCTCGGCGACGGACAGGCCGGGCGGCGGGCCGTCGGGCGCCGCTGCCGGGGCGCCGTGGCGGGTGCCGAGGACGGCCCGCAGCGGGCGGGCGCCGGGGTGGAAGGCCAGCTCGGCCTCCACCACCTGGCCGGTGGGCAGGGCGAGGTCCGGGGCCTGCCCGGGGCGGCCGAAGGCGATCAGCAGGGCCTGACGGCCGGTCTTGGCGCCGCGCAGCCAGAGCCGACGGGTGGTCAGCCGCTCGTCGGCGGTGTCCCGGGTGCCGAGGACCTGCCAGCGGTCCCGGACGGTCGGTCCTGCCAGCAGTTCGGCGGTCTCGGTGGTGTAGCCGACCCGGGCGCGGACGGTCGCGGCGAGCGGCGCGGGCAGCTCGTCCAGGCGGGTCGCGGCGGTGGCGAGCAGGTGGAGCATCGCGTACTCCGCCAGCAGCCCCTGCTGCGGCACCGCGTCGAGCTCGCGGACCCGGGTGGCCAGGCCGGGCGCCTGGGCGTCGACCATGCGGGCCGCGACCTCCTCCCAGGGGCCGGCGGTGGACTGGTCGGCGAGGCCGTGCCGGACCCGGTCGGCGAGCCGCAGCCGCAGCTCGGCGGCGCCGGCCGCGACCCGGGCGGAGCGCTTCTCGGCGCGGCGGCGGGCGGCCTCCGGGTCGGCCGGCGCCTCCGCCCGCGCGGCCCGCTGCTCGGCGCGCTCCTGGCGGCCCTTCAGCCACTCGGCGGCCCAGTCCGCGGGCTCGGCGCCGTCGGGCACGGAGCCGGGCGAGCCGCTCCAGAGCAGCAGCAGCCCCAGGGCGTGCTTGCAGGGGAACTTACGGCTCGGGCAGCTGCACTGGTAGGCGGGCGTGGCGAGTTCGACGACCGTGCGGTAGGGCGTGCTGCCGCTGCCCTTGCACTCGCCCCAGACGGCGTCGCCGTCGGTGCCCGCGGCGGACCAGGGGGCGGGCGCGGAGAGCTTGCCCGCGGCCTTCTTCGAGGCGGCGTCGGGCGCCAGGGACAGGACGTGTTCGGTGCTCCAGCGTTCCTCCATGGCCACGACGGTAGGCGGCGGCACTGACAGTCGACCCGACGGCCGGACGGCCCGAACTGAGGTCCGGTCAGGATTGTCAGTGGTCGGGTGCATGGTGGTTCTCGCAGGCCGGGACGCCGACCTGGCTCCCCCCGATCACCCCGCCGCCCGGGCATCCGTGCGCCCGGCGGCCGACCCGAAGGAGCCCCGATGACCGACGTCGTGACCGATGTCCTGCGGCAGCACGCCGAGGACGCGTTCGCCGCCGAACTGTCCGCGCTGGCCGCCCAGGACGACCGGCCGCGCCCGGAGCGCTGGAAGCTCTCCCCGTGGGCCGTCGCCACCTACCTGCTCGGCGGCGAGCTGCCCGACGGCACCGTGGTCACCCCCAAGTACATCGGCCCGCGCCGGGTGGTGGAGGTCGCCGTCACCACGCTGGCCACCGACCGCGCGCTGCTGCTGCTCGGCGTGCCCGGCACCGCCAAGACCTGGGTCTCCGAGCACCTCGCCGCGGCGATCAGCGGCGACTCCACGCTGCTGGTGCAGGGCACCGCCGGCACCCCCGAGGAGGCCGTCCGCTACGGCTGGAACTACGCGCAGCTGCTCACCAACGGGCCCAGCCGGGAGGCGCTCGTCCCCTCGCCGCTGATGCGGGCGATGGCGGACGGCCGGATCGCCCGGGTCGAGGAACTGACCCGTATCCCGGCCGATGTGCAGGACAGTCTGATCACCATCCTGTCCGAGAAGACCCTCCCGGTCCCCGAACTGGGCACCGAGACCCAGGCCGTGCGCGGCTTCAACGTCATCGCCACCGCCAACGACCGCGACCGCGGCGTCAACGAGCTGTCCAGCGCCCTGCGCCGCCGCTTCAACACCGTGGTACTGCCGCTGCCCGGAACGCTGGAGGAGGAGGTCGAGATCGTCACCCGCCGGGTCGAGCAGCTCGGCCGCTCCCTCCAACTGCCCGAACTGCCCGGCGGCGCCGAGGAGATCAGGCGCGTGGTGACCGTCTTCCGGGAGCTGCGGGCCGGCATCACCACCGACGGCCGGACCAAGGTGAAGACCCCCAGCGGCACCCTCTCCACCGCCGAGGCCATATCGGTGGTCACCAACGGCATGGCGCTGGCCGCCCACTTCGGCGACGGCGTGCTGCGGGCCGGCGACGTCGCGGCCGGTGTGATCGGCGCGGTGGTCCGCGACCCGGCCGCCGACCAGCAGGTCTGGCGCGAGTACGTCGAGGGCGTGGTCCGCGAGCGCGACGGCTGGAAGGACTTCTACCGCGCCGCCCGTGAGAACGCCCGCTGAACGGCACGACCGTGCACCGCACGACCGCAACCTCGGAAGACTCGGGAGGGAGAGCGCGATGAGCGCAGAGGTGACGCTGCTCGGCGTCCGGCACCACGGCCCCGGCTCGGCCCGCTCGGTGGCCGCCGCGCTGGAGCAACTGCGACCGGACGCGGTCCTGGTGGAGGGGCCGCCGGAGGCCGACCCCGTCCTCGGGCTGGCCGCGGAGAAGGACATGGTGCCGCCGGTCGCCCTGCTGGCCCACGCGGCCGACGACCCGGCCCGCGCCGCGTTCTGGCCGTACGCCGAGTTCTCGCCGGAGTGGGTGGCGATCCGCTACGCCGGCGAGGCCGGCGTCCCGCTCCGCTTCATCGACCTGCCGGCCGGCTACGCCTTCGCGGACACCGGCGACGAGGAGGGGGACGAGGGCGGGGACCCGGACGAGGACGACGCCGGCCTGCCGCGCGACCCGATCGCCCGGCTCGCCGAGGCCGCCGGCCACGACGACCCGGAACGCTGGTGGGAGGACGTCGTCGAACACCGCCGCCCCGGCGACGACGAGGACGCGCTCGCGCCGTTCGCGGCCGTCGCCGAGGCGATGACGGCACTGCGCGAGGACGGCGGCGGCGCCGGCCGGCGCGACGAGCGGCGCGAGGCGTACATGCGCCAGCAGATCCGCGCCGCCCGCCGGGCCGGCCACCGCCGGATCGCCGTCGTCTGCGGGGCCTTCCACGTCCCCGCCCTGGCCGCCATGCCGACCGTCGCGCACGACAGGGCACTGCTCGCCGAGCTGCCGAAGAAGGTGCGCACCGAGGTCACCTGGGTGCCCTGGACGCACCGCAGGCTCTCCCAGCTCACCGGCTACGGGGCCGGGATCGTCTCCCCGGGCTGGTACCACCACCTGTACCGCACCGACGGCGACCCGCTGCCCGGCTGGCTCACCCGGGCCGCCGACCTGCTGCGCTCCGAGGACCACCCGGTCTCCTCCGCGCACGTCATCGAGGCCGTCCGGCTGGCCCGCACCCTCGCCGTGCTGCGCGAGCGTCCGCTCGCCGGGCTCACCGAGACGCTGGACGCCGTCCGCGCGGTGATGTGCGACGGCTCGGACGTCGCCCTCGCCCTCGTCCAGGACCGGCTGGTGATCGGCGACGCGCTCGGCGAGGTGCCCGACGCCGCGCCCGCCGTCCCGCTCCAGCGCGACCTCGCCCGGATCCAGCGCACCCTGCGGCTCAAGCCCGAGCCCACCCCGCGCGACCTCGACCTCGACCTGCGCAAGGAGACCGACGCGGCCCGCTCCCGGCTGCTGCACCGGCTGCGCCTGCTCGGCGTCGACTGGGGCGTGCCGGCCCGCTCCTCGGTCGCCTCCACCGGCACCTTCCGGGAGAGCTGGCGGCTGTGCTGGCAGCCCGAGTTCGCCGTCCGGATCGCCGAGGCCGCCCAGTGGGGCACCACGGTCGAGCGGGCCGCCGTCGGCAAGGCGGTCGGCACCGCCCGGAGCGCCGTCGAACTCGCCGAGCTCACCGGGCTGGTGGAGACCTGCCTGGTGGCCGGGCTGGCCGAGGCGCTGCCCGCCGTGATGCGGGTGCTCGCCGACTGCGCCGCGCTGGACACCGACGTCGCCCACCTGGCCGGCGCGCTGCCCGCCCTGGTGCGCGCGCTGCGCTACGGCGACGTCCGGGGCACCGACGACGGCGCGCTCGGCGAGGTCGCCGCCGGCCTCGCCGACCGGATCTGCGTCGGCCTGCCGCCCGCCTGCACCGGTCTGGACGCCGCCGGCGCCGCCGCCATGCGCGGCCACCTCGACGAGGTGCACGGCGCGATCGGCCTGCTGGACCAGGACGGGGCGGACGGCCCCGCCGCCGGCCTCGCCGACCGCTGGGCCGCCACCCTGCGGGCGCTCGCCCGGCGCGAGCCGTCCGGCGGACCGGCCACCGGCGTCCCCGGCCTGCTGCGCGGGCGCGCCGTCCGGCTGCTGCTGGACGACGGCCGGCTCGACTCCGCGGAGGCCGGCCGACGGCTCGGGCTGGTGCTCTCCGCCGCCAACAGCCCGGCGGACGCCGCCGGCTGGATCGAGGGCTTCCTGACCGGGGGCGGTGCGCTGCTGCTCCACGACCCCCGGCTGCTGGGCCTGCTCGACGGCTGGCTGACCGGTGTCCCGGCGGAGGTGTTCACCGATGTGCTGCCGCTGCTGCGGCGCACCTTCGCCACCCTGGAGGCCGGGGTCAGGCACACCGTCGGCAGCCGGGTGGCGGCCGGCCCGCTCGGCCCCGGGAGCGCCGAACCGGCGGGGGACGTCGCCGAGTTGGACCGCGCGCGGGCCGATGCCGCGCTGCCCGTGGTCGCCCTGCTGCTCGGGCTGCCGACCGGCGCCGGGGAGCCCGGCGACCGCCCGCGGATCCCCCGGCAGGCCGGGGGCCGCGACACCTGACGGCGCCCGCCGTCCCCGTCACCCCGTCCTTCTCCCCGCCCCGACCGCAGACCGCACGCAGAGGAGCCCCCGATGGCAGTCAGCACCCCCGGCACCGCGCCCGCCGCCCCCGGCGCCTCCGACGACGAGCGGCTGCGCCGCTGGCGGCTGGTCCTCGGCGGCGAGGCGGACGGCACCGGCCGCCCCCTGCACGGCCGGGACGCCGCGATGGACGGCGCGCTCGCCGCGCTCTACCGGGGCGCCGCCGAGGACGGCCGGGCCGGGCAGCCGCGCTCCGGGCGCCGCAGCGCCGGCCTCGGCGGCTCGGCCCCGCAGGTGGCCCGCTGGCTGGGCGACATCCGCGAGTACTTCCCGGCCACCGTCGTCCAGCTGATGCAGCACGACGCCATCACCCGGCTCGGCCTGGAGCAGCTGCTGCTGGAGCCCGAGATGCTGGAGGCCGTCGAGCCGGACGTCCACCTGGTCGGCACCCTGCTCTCGCTCAAGCACGCGCTGCCCGAGACCACCAGGGAGACCGCCCGCGCGGTCGTCGGCCGGGTGGTCGCCGACCTGGAGCGCCGGCTCGCCGACCGCACCCGGGCCACCCTGGGCGGCGCGCTGGACCGCAGCGCCCGGGTCAACCGCCCGCGCCACCGCGACATCGACTGGGACCGCACCATCCGGGCCAATCTGAAGAACTACCTGCCCGAGCACGGCACGGTCGTCCCCGAGCGGCTGATCGGCTACGCCCGTGCCCAGCGCGCGGTGAAGAAGGACGTCATCCTCTGCATCGACCAGTCCGGTTCGATGGCGCCGTCCGTGGTGCACTCGGCGGTGTTCGGCGCGGTACTCGCCTCGATGAAGAGCCTGGACACCCGGCTGGTCGTCTTCGACACCTCGGTGGTCGACCTCACCGAGCAGCTCACCGACCCGGTCGACGTGCTCTTCGCCACCCAGCTCGGCGGCGGCACCGACATCAACCGGGCGCTCGCCTACTGCCAGTCCCGGATCACCCGGCCGGCCGAGACGATCGTCGTCCTGATCAGCGACCTCTACGAAGGCGGCATCCGCGACGAGATGCTCAAGCGGGTGGCCGCCATGAAGGCGGCCGGCGTCCAGTTCATCGCCCTGCTGGCGCTCTCCGACGAGGGCGCACCCGCGTACGACCACGCGCACGCCGCCGCGCTGGCCGCGCTCGGCGCCCCGGCCTTCGCCTGCACCCCCGACGTCTTCCCCGAGATCATGGCGGCGGCGATCGAGAAGCGCCCGATCCCGGTCCCGGAACAGGGGGTGTGAACGGAGCTGTCGGCGCGGTCGTCAACGAGGTGCTGCCGGGCTCACCCGAACAGCGGAACCCGGGGCTGGGTCCGGCGGAGCCGCCGGACCGGGCGCCCGGCGTACGCCCCCTAGGCTGGTCTGTGACGGTTCTCACCAAAGACGGGCAGGCCCCGGGCGAAACACGCCCGTCGTCCGGGGATAACCTGCCAGACGGACGTGACGCGCGTGTTGATTGACGTGTGCGCCCGTGGCTGTGTGGGCCGCAAGGCCGTACTTCTGCGTACCCGCACCGCCCCGACGACCCGCAGCGAAGATCCTGCCGTGGCACGCTCGTAGAGACACAATCCGCGACCACGAACAAGGACAAACACGTGGACCTGTTCGAGTACCAGGCGAGGGACCTCTTCGCCAAGCACGGTGTTCCCGTGCTTGACGGCGATGTCATCGAGACCGCCGCAGACGCTGCCGCCATCGCGGAGCGCTTCGGCGGCCGCGCCGTCGTCAAGGCTCAGGTGAAGGTGGGTGGCCGAGGCAAGGCCGGCGGCGTGAAGCTCGCCGCCGACCCGGCGGACGCCGTCGCCAAGGCCGGGCAGATCCTCGGCATGGACATCAAGGGCCACACCGTGCACAAGGTGATGCTGGCCCAGACCGCGGACATCAAGGAGGAGTACTACGTCTCCTACCTGCTCGACCGCGCCAACCGCACCTTCCTGGCCATGGCCAGCGTCGAGGGCGGCATGGACATCGAGGAGGTCGCGGCCACCAAGCCCGAGGCCCTCGCGAAGATCGCCGTCGACGCCAACGAGGGCGTGACCGAGGCCAAGGCCCGCGAGATCGTCGAGGCCGCGAAGTTCCCGGCCGAGGTCGCCGACCAGATCGTCGACGTCCTGCAGACCCTGTGGACCGTCTTCATCAAGGAGGACGCCCTCCTGGTCGAGGTCAACCCGCTGGTCAAGACCGGCGAGGGCAAGATCGTCGCGCTCGACGGCAAGGTCTCCCTGGACGAGAACGCCGACTTCCGCCAGCCGGAGCACGAGGCGCTTGAGGACAAGGCCGCCGCCAACCCGCTGGAGGCCGCCGCCAAGGCCAAGGGCCTCAACTACGTCAAGCTCGACGGCGAGGTCGGCATCATCGGCAACGGCGCGGGTCTCGTCATGAGCACCCTCGACGTGGTCGCCTACGCCGGTGAGAAGCACGGCAACGTCAAGCCCGCCAACTTCCTCGACATCGGTGGCGGCGCCTCCGCCGAGGTCATGGCGAACGGCCTGGAGATCATCCTCGGCGACACCGACGTCAAGTCGGTCTTCGTCAACGTCTTCGGCGGCATCACCGCGTGCGACGCGGTCGCCAACGGCATCGTGCAGGCCCTCGCCCTGCTCGAGGAGAAGGGCGAGGCGGTCACCAAGCCGCTGGTCGTCCGCCTCGACGGCAACAACGCCGAGCTGGGTCGACAGATCCTGACCGACGCCAACCACCCGCTCGTCGAGCAGGTGGACACCATGGACGGTGCGGCCGACCGCGCCGCCGAGCTGGCCAACAAGTAAGGAAGGGGACTTTCACACCATGGCTATCTTCCTTACCAAGGACAGCAAGGTCATCGTCCAGGGCATGACCGGTTCCGAGGGCATGAAGCACACCCGCCGCATGCTCGCCTCCGGCACCCAGATCGTCGGCGGTGTCAACCCGCGCAAGGCCGGCACCACGGTCGACGTCGACGGCACCGAGGTGCCCGTCTTCGGCTCCGTCGCCGAGGCCATCGAGAAGACCGGTGCCGACGTCACCGTCATCTTCGTGCCGCCGGCGCACACCAAGAGCGCCGTCGTCGAGGCCATCGACGCCGAGATCGGCCTGGCCGTCGTCATCACCGAGGGCGTCCCGGTGCACGACACCGCCGCCTTCTGGGCCCACGCCGGCGCCAAGGGCAACAAGACCCGGATCATCGGCCCGAACTGCCCCGGCCTGATCAGCCCCGGACAGTCGAACGCCGGCATCATCCCGGCCGACATCACCAAGGCCGGCAAGATCGGCCTGGTCTCGAAGTCCGGCACCCTGACCTACCAGCTCATGTACGAGCTGCGCGACATCGGCTTCACCTCGGCCGTGGGCATCGGCGGTGACCCGGTCATCGGCACCACCCACATCGACGCCCTCAAGGCGTTCCAGGAGGACCCGGAGACCGAGCTCATCGTCATGATCGGTGAGATCGGCGGCGACGCCGAGGAGCGGGCCGCGGCCTTCATCAAGGAGAACGTGACCAAGCCGGTCGTCGGCTACGTCGCGGGCTTCACCGCCCCCGAGGGCAAGACCATGGGCCACGCCGGCGCCATCGTCTCCGGCTCCTCGGGCACCGCGCAGGCCAAGAAGGAGGCCCTTGAGGCCGCCGGCGTCAAGGTCGGCAAGACGCCGTCCGAGACCGCCCGCCTGGCCCGTGAGCTGATCAAGGGCTGACGCCCTCCCCGCTCGCACCCCACGGCGCCCCCGCCCGGACCTCCGGGACGGGGGCGCCGTGCTTGCCGCCCGCTCGCGCGCCCGCCTGCCTCCGGGGCGGGCCGTGCGGCTCAGCCGTCCGCCACCGCGCACGGGTGCAGGGCCCAGGGCACGCAGCCGCGCGGCCGTTCGGCGGCCACCGTGCCCGGCGGGGGCAGCGCCTCGGCGGCCCGCCCGCCCGTCGGCGGCCGGTACGGCCCGTCCTCGCGGGGCGGCGGCGGATCCACCACCACCGGCTCCAGTCCCGGCGTCGGCGAGCACCAGAGACTCAGGATTCCCGACGGCGGCCCCTCCACCAGCAGCGGGAGCAGTGCGTCCGACCCGGTCGCCAGGGTCGGGACCGGCGCGCAGAGCGCGGGCGACGGCGGACCGGGCGGCCGGAACAGCTCGCCCGGCCCCCCGCCCGCGAGCGTCGCCACCACCGCACCGCCGACCGCGGCGGTCAACAGCGCCGCCGCCCCCGTCCGGCCGGCGTTCGCCAGCCCGTGCCGGGCCCGCAGCAGCGGCACCGGCGGCCGGTGCGGCTGCGGGGCCCCGCGCACCGCCGCCCGGTGCATCAGCGCGCACAGGCGGTCGGCGAACCCGTCCGCCGCCGGATCCGCCCCGACCAGCTCCGGCACCCACTGCGCCAGCGCCGCCCGCGCCGTCCACACCCGCCCCTCGGCGGCCGCCACCGTCGACTCCACCTCCACCGCCACCGCGGCGGCCGGCATCCCCAGTCCGTCGTGCAGCACCAGCGCCCGGCGCTGCGGCCGGGAGAGCCGCCGGAGCGCCTTGAGCAGCGCGCGGTCCCGGTCCGTGAGGCGGTCGTGGTCCGGCAGCACCGCCTGGGTCTCGTCCGCCGGCCGCACCTTGATCCGGCGGTGCGGGAGCCGCCACACGTGCGTCCGGCGCGGGCCGCCCCGGTGCCACGGCGACAGCGCCAGCTCGAACGCACGCGTCCGCACCCACGCCTCCGGCTCACCCCCCGCGACCACCTCCGCCCACCGCCGCCGCGCCTCCCCGAACGCCCGCCCCACACAGTGGACGGCCCGGTGCTTGCACGCGGTGAGCAGGAACACCTGCTGCACCAAGCGTGTGTGCGCCGCCTCGTACACCCCCTCGAACCCCACCCCGGGCCCACCCTCCGCCCCGGCCACCGGCCGGCCGCCGACGGCTTGGCCCGCCCGCCCACCGCTCGCCTCGGCCGCCGCTGCCCGCCCGCTGTCCATCGCTGCCGCCCGTGGGCGGTCGGTGGCTTCGGCCGCCCGCCCACCGTTCGCCTCGGCGACCTGCCCGTCATTGGTGCCTGCGGCCGGGTGCCTCGCTGCTCGCCCGCGGTCCGGGGCAGCCGCCGGTCGGTCGTTCGTGGCTTCGTCTGCCCGCCGACCGTCTGCCCGACCTGTCGCCTGTGGGCCGTTGGCCTCGGCCGCCGGCCGGCCGTCGCCGGCTCCGGCCGTCTGCGCTGCCGCCCGTCGGCCGTCGACGGCTTCGCCCGCCCGCTCTGCCGCCCGTCGGTGGTCGGCGCCTTCGGCCGCCCGCCCGCCGTCCACCTGGGTCACCGTCCCGCCGTCGATGGCAAGGGCCGCGTGCGCCGCCGGCTGCCCGCTGGGGATCCGCCCTCCGTCGGGTCCCGGAGCCGCCGGTCGTCTGCCGGTGGCTCCGCTTGCGCGGGCTGCCGCCGCCCGCCTCTTGGAGGTTCGCCGCCCGTCGGGCCCGGCGGACAGTTGCTTGACGTCGCGTCCCGCGGGCCGTGCTGCTGCTCGGCCGCCATCGGGCCCGGGGGCGGCCGGCGCGATGGCCTGCCCCTTGCCGGGGGCCGTCGGCAGTTGATCGGCGTCGCGTACGGCGGGTTGTTCCGGCGCCTGGTTGGTGTTGGGCTCCGGTGCGGCCGGCGCGGTCGCCCGCCCGGCGGGGCCGGGCGG
>NZ_JBHVER010000207.1:0-13646 GCF_042802195.1 Kitasatospora sp. NPDC057500
CCGGTGGGGCACCCCACCGGGCCGCGACGTCGCCGTAGGCGTCAGGCCTCGCAGGCGTCAGGCGCCGCAGACATCAGGCGCCGCAGGCATCAAGCACCGTGGAGATCAAGCACCGGCCGGACCGGCGAGCACCCCGTTGACCAGGGTGCGCGCCTCCTCCTGGACCCGGGCGAGGTGCTCGGGGCCGTGGAAGGACTCGGCGTAGATCTTGTAGACGTCCTCGGTGCCGGACGGCCGGGCGGCGAACCAGGCGTTCTCGGTGCACACCTTGATGCCGCCGATGGCCGCGCCGTTGCCGGGGGCCTCGGTGAGCACGGCGGTGACCGGCTCGCCGGCGAGGTCGCCGGCCGTGACCTGCTCCGCCGACAGGCGCGACAGCAGCGCCTTCTGCTCGCGGTCCGCCGGCGCGTCCACCCGGGCGTAGGCGGGGGCACCGAAGCGGGCGGTGAGGTCGCCGTAGTACTCGCTGGGGGTGCGGCCGGTCACAGCGGTGATCTCGGCGGCGAGCAGGGCGAGCAGGATGCCGTCCTTGTCCGTGGTCCAGACCCCGCCGTCGCGGCGCAGGAACGACGCGCCGGCCGACTCCTCGCCGCCGAAGGCGATCGAGCCCTCCAGCAGGCCGTCGACGAACCACTTGAAGCCGACCGGCACCTCGACCAGCTCGCGCTTGAGGTCGGCGGCGACCCGGTCGAGCATCGAGGAGGACACCAGCGTCTTGCCGACGGCCGCGTCGGCGGGCCACTCGGCGCGGTGCCGGTAGAGGTAGTCGACGGCGACCGCGAGGTAGTGGTTGGGGTTCATCAGACCGCCGTCCGGGGTGACGATGCCGTGCCGGTCGGCGTCGGCGTCGTTGCCGGTGGCGATGGCGTACTCGTCGCGGCGGGCGATCAGCGAGGCCATCGCGGCGGGCGAGGAGCAGTCCATCCGGATCTTGCCGTCCCAGTCCAGCGTCATGAAGCGCCAGGTCGGGTCGGTGACCGGGTTGACCACGGTGAGGTCGAGGCGGTGGGTCTCGGCGATCCGGCCCCAGTAGGCGACGGACGCGCCGCCCAGCGGGTCGGCGCCGATCCGCAGCCCGGCCGCGCGAACCGCGTCCAGGTCGAGGACGGAGGCCAGGTCCTCGGTGTAGACGGTCAGGTAGTCGTACCGGCCGGTGGTGGCCGCAGCCAGGGCACGGGTGTACGGGACCCGCTTGACGCCGCGCAGGCCCTCGCGGATCAGGGCGTTGGCACGGTCCTGGATCCAGCCGGTGGCCTCCGAACCGGCCGGGCCGCCGCTCGGCGGGTTGTACTTGAAGCCGCCGTCGCGGGGCGGGTTGTGCGAGGGCGTGACCACGATGCCGTCGGCGAGCGACTGCGGGTTGCGCCGGTTGTGGGTCAGGATCGCGTGCGAGACGGCCGGGGTCGGGGTGTAGCCGTCGGCGCTGTCCAGCAGGACGGTCACGCCGTTCGCCGCCAGCACCTCGACCGCGGTGGCCCGGGCGGGCTCGGACAGCGCGTGGGTGTCGGCGCCGAGGAACAGCGGGCCGGTGATGCCCTGGGCGGCGCGGTACTCGCAGATCGCCTGGGTGGTGGCGGCGATGTGGTCCTCGTTGAACGCGGCGTCCAGCGAGGAGCCGCGGTGGCCGGAGGTGCCGAACGCGACCCGCTGGCCGGGCTCCTCCGGGTCCGGGTGCAGCGTGTAGTACGCCGTCACCAGCCGCGCCACGTCCACCAGGTCGCCCGGCTGCGCCGGCTGTCCGGCCCGTGCGTGTGCCATCGTCTACTCCCACTGGATTTCTCGCCGTGCGCCGGCCCGCGGCCCGACGCTTCCTTGCCCCGTGCTCACCGATCGTAGCCAGTGCACGACCGGTCGCCGAACCCGGGCGGGCCCGCCCGGGCCGTGGGCGCGCCGCCCGCCCGGACCGGCGGGCATCCGGGCGACGGCCGGGCGGGTGACCAGGCGGGTGACCAGGCGCTCGGTCAGGCGGTCGGTCAGGCGGGGAGCTGCTGCCGGTGGGGTTCCAGGGCCGGGGCTACGCTGGTGGCGAGGAACTCCGTCACCCGGTACTCGACGACCCCCGCCACCGCGAACGGGTCGGTCCGCGCGATCGCCTCGACCGCCGCCCGGTCGTCCCCCGCGGCGATGATGATGCCGCCGTCGCGCGGCACCTTGCGCCCGGAGGCCAGGAAGGCGCCCTCCTCGTAGTGGCGGCCGAGCCACTCCACATGGGCGGGCAGCAGGGTGTCGACGCGCTCGACCGGCGCGGTGTAGGTCAGCTCCAGAACGAACATGCGGCCGAGCCTATCGGCCGCGGCAAGCCCCCGCCGAGCACCCGCCGACCGGTGCCGCCGGGGCCCTCGAACGCCGCCGCCCCGGGCCGACGGGCGGCCCGGGGCGGTCCCGAGGTGGGCGAGGATGGATTCGAACCACCACAGCCGAAGCGGGGGCTTTACAGGCCCTTGGGCTCTCCCAGGCCCAGCTCGCCCTCGGTGTCGGTCCTGCTCCCGACACCCCCAACCCTCTCCCGATCACCGCGGCCGGACAACCGGATTTCCGGCCACCGCGATCACCCGCCGAGCCCCAGGAGCCCCACCGTCCCGCCTGGTCAACATCGTTGCGGCCGACACCGGCGGCTGTCCGGATCCTGCCCCCGGCCCTTGGAGTGGTGTAGACCGCGTGCCGTCCACGGCGGCCGGGGCGCCGGACCGACCGTCACCGAACCGTTCAGGTCGGGGCTATTGCGCGTGTACGTGTCGACTGCGATACAACACTGCTCATATGACGATTGATCGGAGATATCTGTAATGAGCAAGTCAGCCCTGCCCCGCCGCAGTGTGATCGTCGGCGCGACTGCCACCGTCATCGGGTGGAACACCGTGGGCCGTTCCTGGGCCGTGGCGGAGGCCCCCGTGGACGGCCCCGCCGGCGCTCCCGCCACCGCCGCCGCCGGCGAGGCCCCCGCCGACGCCGCCCTCGCCGCACTGCCCCGGCTGGACGGCACCCTGGTGGCCGACGCCGAGACGCTGGCCCGGTTCGGCGGGGACTTCGGCCACCTGGTGACCGCCGCGCCGCGCGCCGTCCTGCACCCGGGCTCGGTGCGCGACGTCGCCACCCTGGTCGGCTTCGCCCGCCGGCACCGCATCCCGGTCGCCATGAACGGCCAGAGCGGCACCGGCAGCGCCGCCGAGCTGGAGTCGCACTCCAGCTACGGCCAGGCCGCCGTGCGCGGCGGCGTCGCGATCGACTCCCGGCCGCTGAACCGGATCATCCGGATCGCCCACGGCCGCGCCGTCGTCGAGGCGGGCGTCACCTGGGCGCAGCTGACCGACGCCGCGCTCGCCCAGGGCTGGCTGCCGCCCAGCCTGACGGACTACCTGCACCTGTCGATCGGCGGCACGCTGAGCGTCGGCGGCATCGGCGGCGGCGTGCAGCGCCACGGCTTCCAGGTGGACACGGTCGAGTCGGTGGACGTCGTCACCGGCACCGGCGAGCTGGTGACCGCCTCGCCGAGCAGCAACCGCGAGCTGTTCGACGCCGTACTCGGCGGCGGCGGGCAGGCCGGCCTCATCGTCCGGGCCACCCTGCGCCTGGAGCGCGCCCGCGAGCGCGCGCTGGTGCTCAACCTGTTCTACGACGACCTGGCCGACTACCTCGCGGACCACAAGAAGCTGATGCTCGAACGGCGCTTCGACCTGCACGTCGGCGACGTCGCGCGCAACGCCGCCGGCACCGGCTGGAAGTACAAGGTGGAGGGCGTCGTCCTCTACGACGGCACCGCCGCCCCGGACCGGGGGGCGCTGGTGCGCGGCCTGCGCTGCCTGCCCGCCGAGACGACGTTCCTGGACCAGACCGCGCGCGAGTACGCGTTCCGGGTGGACGGCTTCGCCGGGTACCTCCAGGCGGCCGGCCTCTGGTCGCAGCCCAAGCCGTGGATGAGCCTGTTCCTGCCCGCCTCGACCACCGAAACGTTCATGCGCGAGGCCACGGCGATGCTGACGCCGGAGGACCTGGGCGCCGGCCTGCTGCTCTTCTACCCCTTCCGCACCGATGTGATCACCCGCCCGATGACCGTGATGCCGAAGGAGCCGGTCGGCTTCCACTTCGACCTGCTGTCCTTCCCGTTCCCGGGCGCCGACCACGCCGCCGCGCTGCGCCGCAACCGCCGGCTGTACGACCTCGCGGTGTCGCTGGGCGGCAAGCGGTACCTGATCGGCGCGATCCCGGACGTGACGCGTGCCGAGTGGCGCCGCCACTACGGCGCGCAGTGGGGGCGCGCGGTGGCCGCCAAGCACCGCTTCGACCCGGCCGGGATCCTCACCCCGGGCCAGGGCATCCACTCCTGACCGCCGGGCGCCCGTCCGCCCCGCCCCCGGGTCCAGGGGGATGGCGGGCGGGCGTCACACCAGCCGCTGCATGCCGACCGATGCCGGGGCCGTCCCGACGAACCCGAACTTGGCGTAGAGGCGGTGGGCCTCGCCGTCGGCGATCAGCGTGACGCAGGCGCCCTCGGGGGCGCGCTCCTCCAGTTCTGCGGTCAGCCGCTCCATGATCCGCATGCCCAGGCCGCGCCCCTGGTGCGCCGGGAGCACGCAGACATCGGCGATCTGGAACACCGCGCCCCCGTCCCCGACGATCCGCCCCATGCCCACGGACTCGCCGCCGCGGTGGACCGTCACCCCGAACCAGGTGTTGGGCAGCCCCGCCGCCACCGCCTCGGCCGGCCGGTCGCTCATCCCGGAGGCCGTCCGCAGGTGCCGGAAGGTCGCGACGTCGGGCACGCCGACCCGAACCTCGTAAGGGTCATTTATACTTTTCATGCATTACATCATACCGGCGAAGACGGACGGCCCCGTCAACCACCGGGTTACGGTGGGGCAATGAGCTACCGCCACCCCGCCCGTGAGCAGATCCGGATCGAACACGTCCTGACCGCCCTCGGCAACCCCGTCCGGCTCTCCGCCGTCCGCGTCCTGGACGGCGGCGGGGCGCACAACTGCGGGAGCGTGCTCACCGCGATCGGCATCGCCGCCAAGTCGACGATGACCCACCACTGGCGGGTCCTGCGCGACAGCGGCGTCGTCCACCAGCAGCCCTCCGGCCGGGAGAACCTGCTGCGCCTGCGCCGCGAGGACCTCGACGCCCGCTACCCCGGCCTCCTCGACGCCGTCCTGTCCGGCGCCCGCAACGACGAACGGAACACCCCCGCCGGCCCGTGAACGCCGTGCCCGGAGCGGCTCCGGGCCGCTCCGGGCACGGCGGTGGGCATCGGATCAGGCGTACGCCAGGCTGATCTGGTCGTTGAAGACCACCCAGTGCTGCCCGCGGTCACTGGCGTCGCACGGCTTCACCGCGACGTTCGGGGTGCCCCAGGCGTTCGCCAGGCAGTACCCCGGGGCCAGGGTGAGGGAGATCTGCTGGCCCGAGACGCTCCAGTACTGCCCCGGGTCGCGGGAGTCGCACGGCTTCGTCGAGATGCTCGGGGTGCCCCAGGCGTTGGCCAGACAGTAGGCCCGGGCGTTGCTGAGCGAGATCTGCTGGCCCGAGAGCGTCCAGTGCTGGCCGGGGTCGTTGGTGTCGCACGGCCGCGTCGCGACGTTCGGGGTGTCCCACTCGTTGCCCAGACAGTAGAGGCCGGGGGTGCGGTGGGCCCGCGTGGTGTCGGAGGCCCCCGCCTGGCCGGCCGGCAGGAAGGACGCCGTCAGCGCGAGCGCGGCGACGGCGAGGGTCTTGCGGAGTGCGATTGCCATGGAGGGATTCCGTTCTCGCTGTGGGTGGACATGCGAAGGACGCGCGACCAGGAGGGCCCTCTCGGCGCAGGTCCGAGCGCACGGCCACTGGCAGCACCGACATTGGTAGCACCGATCGCCCACCAACCACCGGAGCCGAGCGACGCATTCATCCGAACGCGCGACTGCAACGCACACCTACTGACGTCGGCGGAAGCTCAAGTCGATTTCCCCGGAGATGATTTGACCCTCCCCCACCCACTCCTCGCCGCGCACGGCGACGCCGCCCGCAGGAGGACGCGAGGGGGTGCGGCAGCCGCCGTCGCCGCACCGGCCCGGACCTCCGCATCGAGGCCGGCCCGGCCGCCGGCTGAACGCCGCCACCGGAACGGCTGCGGGGCGGACGGTGGAAGCACCGTCCGCCCCGCACCCGCTTTCGCGCGTGTCAGTACCGGGTGGTGATCGTGACGCCGCTGAACGCGGTCTTGCCGTAGAGGGTGATGTAGCGGTAGCCCTCGGTGGTGTTGGTGACGGTCAGGGTCTGCGTGGTGCCGTTGTTGGTGGAAGCGGCGGTGTAGGAGGTGTTCGACGCCCAGCGGTCGGCGTTGTAGTAGAGGTGGGCCGTGCCGGTGCCACCGCTGGTGGAGACGGTGAGGGTAGTGGTGCCCGCCGGGAGGTAGATGTAGAGCTGGTCGAGGCCGCCGGAGGCGCCGGAGCGGTCGGCGCGGTAGCAGTTGTAGTCCATCAGCCGGGTGTCGGAGTTGGTGCAGGCGGCGGGCGCGGGGGGCGCGGTGACGGTGACGGACTTGCTCGCGGTGGCGGTCTTGCCGTTGCTGTCGGTCACGGTGAGCGTGACCGTGTAGGTGCCGGGCGTGCGGTACGACTTGGACGGGGAGGCCGTCGAGGAGGTCGTGCCGTCGCCGAAGTTCCAGGACCGGGTGGTGATGGTGCCCTTGCCGCCGGTCTCGGTGGAACGGTCGGTCAGCTGGACGTTGAGGTCGCGGACCGTGGTGTCGAAGGCGGCCTTCGGCGTTCCCGCGGTCAGGCAGAGGTCGGCGGCGCAGGCGTCGAGCCAGTTGGTGAAGCCGGCGTCGTAGCGGGTGCCGATGCCGTTGTAGTAGGCGTAGCCCTGCTGGTAGTTGCCGCTGCGGAAGTAGTAGAGCATGGTCTGCACGACGCTCGGGTACCGCTCGATCATGAAGCGGACGGCCAGGTAGCCCCAGTGGTAGGTGCGGACGACGTCGCTGTTGAGGTAGGTGCTCTGGAGGAGGGTGCTGAGCGCGTAGGTGTGCTTGGGGGCCTGGGCCACCGCGTTGGTGTCGGTGACGCCGCGGTAGGTGTAGGAGACGTACTCCGCGACGCCCTCCAGCCACCACAGGTTGGGCACGCTGGTCTGGTCGTAGAAGTCGCCCTTGAAGTTGTAGCGGGCGTCCAGGGCGTGGGCGTACTCGTGGTTGAGGTTCCAGATGCGGGCGGTGTGGCCGTTCTCCTTCGGGTGCCGGTACATGATCGAGAGGGGCTGGTTGGCGGGGTCGCTCGGGATGCCGGTGAGGGTGATGCCCCCGTTGGCGGTGTTCGCGCCGAAGATCGGGCCGGCGTACGTCCGGTAGTCGGCCTGGTCGGCGAAGACCACCACCTGAACGGACGACTGGTACTGGCCGGGGACGGGACCGTTGTCGCGGACCAGGTTGTGGAAGAACGCGTCCTCGCCCTTGAGGTCGGCGCAGACGGCGGCGAGTTCGGCCGCGGTGAGGTCCTGGGCGCGGATGGAGAGGGTGGCGTTGCAGGTGTGGCTGATCGGCAGCACCGCCTCGGCCAGCCGTCGGGGCAGGTCGCAGACGCCGTAGGAGGCGCACTGGCCCTCGTCGAAGGAGGCGGCCGCGTTGGCGACACCGACCCACAACGGGGCGGTGGGGCCGGTCATCGCCGAGCCGTCGAGCAGGCCCTTGATCAGCGGGCGGACCTTGGGCTGGAGGGCCGGGTACTTGACGTAGCGGGCCAGCTCGATACCGGCGTAGGACGCCAGGTAGTAGTTTTCGGTGCCGAGCAGGTCCAAGTGGTCGCGGGTGAACGCGGCGAGGGTGTCGACGATGCCCGGGTCGGCGGCGACGGCGGCGCCGTAGGCCTTGTTCTGGTGGCCGCGGTCCAGCGGGGTGAAGGCGCTGGCGACGAGGTTCAGCAGCTTCTTGGAGGTGTTGTACGAGTTGTTGTAGCCGCTCAGCACCTGCTTGTAGGTGTTGAGGTAGCGGTGCTGCAGGTTGGCGCTGTCGGTGAGGATGATGGCCTCGGCCGCGACCGGGGCGTTCGCGTCGGTGGCGTCCGCGAAGTGCGGGCCGGCCACGAACGCGTCCAGGCCGCGCGTCACGGCGGCGGTGAACGAGGGATCGAACGCGCCGACGTGGACGGGGTCCTTCTCCTGCACGTAGTAGCCCGCGCGCAGGAACAGGACGACCTGCCAGGTGCCGCCGGAATTGTCGCCGGGGTAGGAGGCGGCGGCGCTCTGGAAGGCGTCCGCCATCGTCATCATCTGGCTCTGGCGGAACACGCCCGAGGCGTACGGGCTCCCGGCGATCAGGAACAGCGAGCTGACGCACTCGGGGGTCGAGGCCTTGACGTAGGAGACCAGGGCGGACCCGGTCCGGCCGCTGAAGTCGGCCGGCGTGCAGGACGGCGCGGCGGCGGGCAGCGGCACCGTCAGTGAGCGCGGCGCGGCCTGGGGCGGGCCGCCGCTCTCGGCGGAAGCCGTACCGGACGCGCTCGGCGGGGCGATCGGTGACAGCTGCTCGGCCGTGAGCCGACGGGCCTGCGGCGCCCCGGGGCTCTCGGGATCGGTGAACGGACTGCCGGTCACCCCCGCCGGGCCACCGGAAGGCTGGTACGGGCTCGCGGTGGCCGGCGCCGGCGCGGAAGCCGGAGCTGCGGCCTGGCTCGGTCCGGCGGCTATGCCGAGCAGGGTGGCGCCTGCCGCGGCGACGGCGGCCAGCCGTCCGGGCATGCGTGAGAGCGGACGCATCGTCATTCCTTCGTGGGGGAAGGGAAAAGGGGGGCGCCTCGGGCATGGGGGGGTGAGGGCGCCGAGGTGTGTGACGAACCGTCTCACAGGACAGACTGCGCATCAATAGCCTGTGACATGTCACATGCGAAATGATGGCGATGGCGAGCCCGGTCCGCAGCGCTGCACCCGCGCACGCTCCGCAGGAGAACGGTGAGCGCGCGGTTGCGCCGCACCCCCTCCTCGAAGAGCGTGCCGACCGGCGAGAGGATCGAAGGGAGCAGCATCGCCACCGGCAAGTCAAGCCCCTTGGCGATGATTTGACGGCCCGTCGCCTCCGTCGACGGCTCACCGCCGCACCCCCCGCAGGAGGACGCACGGCGGGTGCGGCGGCTGCGATCCTGGTGGCCGACGGCCCGGGGCCGCCGGGCGGGAAAGGGCGGGGACCATGACCAACGTTCAGGATCGGACATCGCGCCGGCGCGCCCGGCTGGGGGCACGGCTCGCCGCCGTCGCCCTGGCCGGGGCCACCGTCGTCGCACTCGCCCCCACGGCGGCGGTGGCGGCGGGAGGGACCGACGCGTCCGTGGCCGGGGCCGCGGAGGAGCGCCGGCCCCGCGTCAACGGCCAGCAGGAACTGCGGGACCTCGTGGAGCGCGGCGGGATGACCGCCGCACTCGCGGAGATCCGCCTCGCGGGCCGCCCCCAGTGGCGGGGCGCCGCCGGAACCGCCGACCTGGCCACCGGGCAGCCGGCCAGGTCGGACGGCCGCTTCCGGATCGGCAGCGTGACCAAGACCTTCGTGTCGACGGTCGTCCTGCAACTGGTCGGCGAGGGCCGGCTCCGGCTGGACGACCCGGTCGAGCGGCACCTGCCCGGCGTCGTCCCGAACGGCTCGGCGATCACCGTCCGACAGTTGCTGAACCACACCAGCGGCCTGTTCAACTACACGGAGGACCCTCGGTTCCTGATCAACGACGAGGCCGAACTCCAGGACTTCGCCTACGGCAAGTGGCGCTACCGGGGCTACCGCGCCGAGCAGTTGGCCGCGGTCTCCGCCGAGCACCCGCCGTACTTCGCGCCCGGACAGGGCTGGCACTACTCCAACACCAACTACGTCCTCGCCGGGATGATCGTCCAGAAGGTCACCGGCCGCACCTGGCAGCGCGAGGTCGAGCGCCGGATCGTCCGTCCCCTGCACCTCGACGACACGGTGTTCCCCGGCTCCGAGACCGGCCTCGGCGGCCCGCACGCCCGCGCCTACCTCGACATGCCGGCGGGCCCGGCCGACATCACCCGGCTCAACCCGAGCCTCGTGGACGCGGCCGGCAACGGCATCTCCACCACCGCCGACCTCAACCGCTTCCACGCCGCCCTGTTCGGCGGCCGACTGCTGCGACCGGCCGAGATGGCGGCCCTGACGGACACCGTGCCGACCGGCTCGGAGGCCGGCGAGTACGGCCTCGGCGTGCTCCGCATCGACCTCGGCCCCGGCTGCGTACCGGCCTGGGGCCACGACGGCGGCCTCCCCGGCTGGAGCACCCTGCTCCTCGGCAGCCGCGACGGACGCCGGCAGCTCGCCCTGTCCCACAACCCCTTCGTCGGCAAGGACGACTCGGCAAGCGGCGAGGCGATCGGTTCCCTGGTGGCCAAGACCCTCTGCGACCCGCCGACCGGTGCGAGCGCCTTGGCGGCCCCGGCCCCTCGGTCCCTCCCCCTGACCGGCCCGGACCTCGCCGTCCGGTAGGGAATTCGGATGTTCTGATGGCGGGACCGTGCGAGCATCGGCGGGTGAACCACGACGAGGAGCCCCCACCCGCCGATCCCGCCACCCTCCGCATCGACCTCGTCGACCCGCCGAGCGGCGACTACGCGATCACCACGATGTACTCCGTGCCCGGGGACGCCTGGCATGTGGAACTGGAACTCGTCCGGGAGCAACGGACCGTCGCGATCGCCGTGGTCCCGGACGAGGACCCGGCGCACGAGCCCACGGTGTGCTTCGTTCCCCGGGAACGGCACCTCGACATCCCGTTCGGGGTCATGCGCTGGTTCATGGACCAGGTCGAGGAGGAGATCCGGACGTCCCGCGCCTGGATGCGGTTGCGGCCCGAACTGGTGGAGGTCGTCCACCGCTTGCGCCGGGAACACTTCGGTGCCGTCGTCGACGACGACTTCGACGAGGTGCTTGTGGAGTTGCGGGGCGTGGTCGCCGGGTCCGACCTTCCCGTCGTTCTCGCGGCCGCCTTCGGCCGGCACACCGACGGCACCGCCCTGGACGGCATCCAGGCGTTCCGGCTCATCGACGGGAGCGCGGCGGGCTCACGTGTCGGGGGTGGATGATCGGCGTCGCGCCGGGGTCGGGGAGGTTGCCGTGTTGTTCGGGTCGCGGGCCGGGTTCGGGTTGGAGTTCCACATCGAACAGGACCCGGATCTGCTGTGCGTCGACATCTTCGTCGGCGGGCTCCGGGTGAACACGTGGGACAACGCGTTCTACCCGCCGCTGCTGGTCAAGAAGCTCAAGGACGAGGCCGCTCGTTTCCGCACGCCGACCGCGGCACCGGCGGAGTTCACCTCGCCGTCCGAATCCTTCCGCATCGCCGAGGGCTGGATGTACGAGGACGACGGCGGTAGCGGGACCGACCCCTCGGTCGCGGAGGCGCTCGCACGGTGCGAGTTCCTGGAGTGGGGGGAGTGCACGGACCAGGTGACGGCGCTCGCGTTCCCGGACGGGGAGCGGCTGCACCTGGTCTGCCGGGTCCGCGATGCGGACGGTCCCGCCCGCGGCGCCGGGGCCCGGCAGGAGCCGGTGGTGGCATCGGTGAGCCGAGCGGTGTTCGTCGAGACGCTGGAGGGCGCCCTCGCCGTCGCCGAACGCGAGTGGTCCACCCGGCTCGCCGCCCTCCTCGACCGCGGCAGGGCGGATGATGGCGGCACCGCGCCCGGCGCAGGTTCTCGGTAGTCGGCCGATGCGGGCCGGAGCCTGCAGGGCCGTGCTGCAGGCTCCGCGCCGGGTGGCGGGGTCAGTTGTCGTCGGCGACGGCGAGGGCGTTGGTGATCAGGCGGGTGGCGAACTCCTGGTCCTCGCCGACGATGCGGTTGATGTGCTCCGCGAGGATGACCGCGGTGGCCTCCAGCGGGTTCATCTCCGCGCGGGTCCAGTCGCCGTACTGGGCGCGCCAGAGGTTGGGGCTCAGGCCGATGCCGGCGGCGACGAGGAGGCCGGCCATGGTGGGGACGATCTCGCGGCGGAAGGTGTTGGGCATCATCCGCATCGTGGAGATCAGGGTGGGCACCACGTACTCGACGACGTCCTTGTCGTGCTCCTCGCAGAGCTTCCGCAGCCACTCCATGTACATGTAGATGAGGGTGCAGACGCCGTCCAGCAGCGCGTCCGCCTCCGCCGGGCCCATGGAGGCGGCGAACTCGTCGGCCAGCCGCTGCTGTTCGGGGTCGACGCCGCTCCTGCCGTCGTAGACGGCCTTGAGCCGCGAGTCCATCACCATGACGGCGGTGCTCACATCTCCGGCGCGGGCGTAGGCGGGGTCGCAGGGTGACGACATGGGAGTCCTCCTCAGCCGGCCGCAATGGGTAGCGGCGCGTGTTCGCAGGGTAGTCCTCCCGGGGGTCGGGGATTCGCCGAATGCTCCTCTCAGCCGGTGGTCACCCGGAGGTTGACGAGGAGGGTGGAGCCGTCGGCGGAGGTGGCGAGGACGCGGCCGGAGCGGTGCCAGTAGGTGACGGTGCCGCCGTGCCGGCGCACGCCGACCCGGGGGTCGGAGGCACCGGGGACGTGCAGGGTGAGCGCGGGGGCGGAGGACCGGCCGGCGCCGGCGTGGACGCGCAGGTCCGGGCCTTCCGGGACGGTGAGCGCCCAGTGGTCGCCGTCGGTGGCGGGGCCTTGCGAGACGCGGGCGTCGATGCGGAGTTCGGCGTCCGGGAGCTCGGAGGTCCAGCGCAGCAGGGTGTGGCCGTCCGGCCCCTCCGCGAAGGTGGTGAGCAGCTGTCCGGTGGAGAGGGCGACCGCGTCGTGGGGCAGGTCGGACAGCGCGTCGTCCACCCGCAGGCGCCCGCGCAGTTCCCAGCCGGGCAGGTCCCAGCGCCACACCTCGGTGAGCGCGGACCGGTCCGGCAGCGGCGAGCGGACGACCGCCGCGCAGCCGTCCGGGGTGCGCGCGATGCCGCCCGTCAGCCGCTGCTCGCCGCCGAGTTCGCGCCAGACCAGGGTCGGACGCGGGGCCAGGGTGTCGAGGACGACGAGGGCGCCCCCGTCCTCGGCGAGCAGGTGCCGGCCGTCGAAGGACGGCGCGAGGTGCCGGGTCCGCAGGGTGGTCCAGGGGCGGACGGTGCGGGTGGCGAGGTCGAGGTGGGTGAACGCGCGCAGCTCCGGGCCGTGGTGCTCGACCACCAGGGCGCTGCCGCCGTGGTCGGCGAGCACGAGCCGGTCGGCGGGAGTGTCCCAGCGGGCGCGGGTGCGGCCGTCGGGGGCGAGCAGCCGGACGCCGGCCTGGCCGCAGGCGACCAGCAGGGAGCCGGAGTCGAGCAGGGCGGCGTCCAGGACCGGGAGCGTGCCCGGACGGTCGGCCGCGGTCCAGGCGGGGGCGGTCGTCCGGAGGCGCGGCAGTGGACGGGGGCGGGGCAGGTCGGCGGCCGTCAGCGGGTCGGCGCGGCGCAGCAGTCGGTCGAACAGGGCCTTCTCGGCCGCGCCGCCGGGACCGTCCCCGTGGGCGCCGCCGAAGCCGCCGTCGCGGACGGCGGCCCCGGCGGCGGCGGTGGCGAGTTCGCGGTCGGTGGCCGCGTCGGCGGCCGGCAGGCCGGCGAGCGCGGTCGCCAGGGCGGCGCGGCCGGTGGTGCGGGGGTCGCCGTCGCCGTCGAGGACGGCGTGGGCGAGCGAGCGGGTGGCGTCGCCGGCGCCCAGGGCGAGCAGGTACGGCAGGGCCCGGCCG